>JBEKWZ010000301.1:0-5137 GCA_049512555.1 Candidatus Sulfotelmatobacter sp.
AAATGTCGAGAAAAACGAATTTGGCAGATCAATCCTGGAGTTGACTCCGATGGGTCTCCGCGTACTCGCGGGGAAGGCCGATCATGTCGCGCTCAACGGCGTTGATCGCTGGATTGGCGGGGTTCATCTGGAAGGACGGCATGTTGGCTGGCGGTGGGATGGGAAGGCGCGGAGCATCGTGGCGGCAAGAGCGGAGTGATCCAGGAAGTCCCTCAGCGGGCTGAAGCCGGACTTCTTTTGCACGCGTGACGGCACGGCTGAAGCCGTGCCCTTCCCGTTCTTGCCGGGCTTCGCAAAATAAAAGCCGCCAGCTCTTTGTGCTGGCGGCCAAAACCTGCCGAGCTGCGCTCGGCTGGCGGGCAGGAGTGCCCGCCCCACACAATCTTTACCCCACACGATCTCTATCTACAGAATCTACATCTCGCACACTACTTCTCGTACAGCAGCACGCCTTCGGTCTTCTCCGCGTCGACGGGACGGTAGAAGAGTTTGTTGTCTTCCAGGAAGACCTCGATGAAGGCGGGGCGGGTGGTGATGGTGCCTTGGATCAGCGCCTCCGACAGTGGGTCTTCGATGTACTTTTGCAGGGCGCGGCGTAACGGGCGCGCGCCGTAGCTGCGGTCGGTGAGAGTCTGGTTGAGGATCCACTTCTTGGCGTCGTCGGCCACCGTGACGGTGATGGCTTTCTGCGCCAGGTTCTGGTTGAGCTGCGTGACCATGAGTTCGAGAATCTGGATGAGGTCGCTCTCGCTCAGGGCCAGGAACAGGATGACCTCGTCGAGGCGGTTGAGGAACTCTGGGTTGAAGGTGCGCTTGACTTCGCCCTTTACCAGCTCTTCGACCTTGTCGGAGATCATGTCTTCCTTCGTCGATTGGAAGCCGAATCCTTCGCGCTTCTGCAAATGCCGCGCGCCGATGTTCGAGGTCATGATGATGATCGTGTTCTTGAAGTCGACGGTGTTGCCGAGGCCGTCGGTCAACTGGCCATCTTCAAAAACCTGCAGCAGGATGTTGAAAACATCCGGATGCGCCTTTTCGATTTCGTCGAGCAGGACGACGGAGTACGGAGCCCGCTTGACGCGCTCGGTGAGCTGTCCGCCCTCTTCGTAGCCGACGTAGCCCGGAGGAGACCCGATCAGCTTCGAGACGGAATGCTTCTCCATGAACTCGGACATGTCGAAGCGGACGAGAGCTTTTTCGGTGCCGAACATAAATTGCGCCAAGGTGCGAGCGACTTCAGTTTTGCCGACGCCGGTGGGGCCGAGGAACAGGAACGAGCCGATGGGGCGGTTCGGATTTTTGAGGCCAGCCCGCGAACGGCGGATGGCGCGGGCCAGGGCGCTGATCGATTTGTCCTGCGAGATGATGCGCTTGTGGAGTTCCTCTTCGATGCGGAGGAGCTTCTGCGTTTCTTCTTCTTTGATTGAAGTGACGGGGACGCCGGTCCAGCGCGAGACCACGTCTTCGATGTCTTCGCGGTTGACTACACCGGTGGAAGACTCGTCGAGATGATACTTTTCGCGCAGGGCGCGCAGGTTCTCGCGCTCCTTGCGCTCTTCGTCGGAGTAGAAGCGGGCTTTCTCGAACTCATGGTTCGCGATGGCGTTTTCCATGCGATGCACGATGAACTTGATGCGCTTCTGGACTTCGGTAAGCTCTTCAGGCAGCGAAGTCTGGCGCAGTTTTACGCGGGCTCCGGCTTCGTCGACTAGGTCGATGGCCTTGTCGGGCAGGAAGCGGTCCGGGATGTAGCGGTTCGAGTGCGAGACCGCGAAATTGATGGCTTCGTCGGTGTAAGTGACGGCGTGGAATTTTTCGTAGCGATCTTTGATGCCGAAAAGAATCTTGATGGCGTCGGCCTCGTTCGGCGGAGGAACTTTCACGGCCTGGAAGCGGCGCTCGAGCGAACGGTCTTTCTCGATCGACTTGCGATATTCGCCGGGGGTGGTCGCGCCGATGCACTGAATTTCTCCTCGGGATAGCGCGGGCTTCAGAATGTTGGCGGCGTCGAGCGAACCTTCGGCGGATCCGGCTCCGACGAGCGTGTGCAGCTCGTCGATGAAGATGATGGAGTTCTGATTTTCCATCAGCTCTTTCATGATGGTCTTGAGGCGCTCTTCGAACTGGCCGCGGTATTTGGTGCCAGCGACGATGAGGGAGAGGTCCAACGCGAAGATGCGCTTGTCGGCGAGGAACGACGGGACTTCGCCGTCGGCGATGCGCTGGGCAAGTCCTTCGACGATGGCGGTCTTGCCGACGCCGGGCTCACCGATCAGCACGGGATTATTTTTGGTGCGGCGGCAGAGGATCTGGATGACGCGATCGACTTCGCCTTCGCGACCGACCAGCGGGTCGAGTTGGCTGTCCATGGCAGCCTGGGTCAGGTCGCGGGAAAACTCGGCTAGCAGCGAGGATTCACGCTGGCGCTGCGGCTGAGCTTTTTCCTGTGTGCTGCGGGCGAGTTCTTCGCGGATGGTCGAGAGGCGAAGGCCGCGTTCGTGGAGAATCTCGGCGGCAAAGCATTTTTCTTCTCGCAGTAAACCTAGCAGCAAGTGTTCGGTGCCAATGTGGCGATGCGAGAGGCGCTCGGCTTCCTCGGCGGCGTAGGCGAGCACGCGCTTGCATTCGTTGCTTAACGGAAGATCGACCGAGGTCGAAACTTTTTCGCGGATGGTGGTGTGCCCTTCAATCTGCTTGCGAATGGATTCGACCGAGGCATGGGACCGCAGAAAACGATTGGTGAGAGCTTTGTCTTCGCGCAGGAGACCCAGCAGAAGATGCTCGGTCTCGATGTAGGGAGAGCCGAACTGGCTGGCTTCGTAGCGTGCGAAAAAAATGACGCGCCTAGCTTTCTCCGTATAGCGTTCAAACATAATGCCCTTCCCCCTGACCTTCCTGGTCGAGAAAGAACTTTGCTTGCCCGACCTACCAAACCCTGGACCCGCTAACCTTATTCTTACCTAATCCCTACATTATGCAATCAAAGGGTGTGAAAACCCAAGCCCTGAAACGATTTTACTAACCTTTAATCACGTTACCAAAGAAACTGCTTTCTTTGCGCTTCTAATCTTCTCCAACCGCAGGGGGCAAAGCCCGTTCATTTCTGGTGCTGACGGCACGGCTCAAGCCGTGCTTCCACAAAACCCGCGTCGGCTCATTTCTTGAAGTCGCACCCCCAGCGAAACCTTTCTCTTACGCCCCTTCGGGGCTTTCGTCCTTCTTGCTGCGTCGTTCCCCACGGCTTGCGCCGTGGGCCGCATTCTTTCACCGCTTTGCGGCTTGCTTCATGCCGGGAGCGAGTCCGGCGGAATCTCCTCCACGCGGCCTCGCTGCAACCTTAATACACGATGGCAGCGGCGAGCGAACGATAAGTTATGCGTCGCGATGAGGGAGGTGAGTTGGTGCTCGCGATGCAGGCGCGCGATCAATTCAAAAACCGCCTCTGCCGTGTGGCCGTCAAGATCTCCCGTAGGCTCATCGGCCAGCAAGAGTTTAGGCCCGGTGATGAGGGCGCGGGCCAGAGCCACGCGCTGCTGCTCGCCACCGGAAAGCTCGCCCGAGCGATGATGCGCCCGCTGCTCGAGTCCCACTTCACGCAGCCAACGTAAAGCCTCGGGCCCGGCCTGTTGCCACGTCTGGCCGCGAAGCAGCAATGGCATGGCAGCGTTTTCCGCCGCCGTGAATTCGGGCAGCAGATAGTGAAACTGCCATACGAAGCCGGTCTCGCGATTGCGAAAGTCCGCGGCGGCGTCGTGCGATAAGGAATTCAATCGCAAGTTGGCGCAGTATACGTCCCCGGCGGAAGCACTATCAAGAGCGCTGAGGATGTGCAACAAGGTACTCTTGCCCGCTCCGGACTCGCCGACAATGGCAAGCATTTCACCGCGCTTGACTTCGAACGATAAATTTTCAAAGAGCACGAGATCCGACTCGCCCGACCGGAAAACCTTTTTCAGGTTTTCGACGCGCAGCATCGATTCCTGAGCGATTAGATGCAAATTGTGTCCCTTTCGGTCCAAGGGCCGTCCGGAGAAAACGATATACCCAGCAGCGCCGCTCGGAAGTGATTGCAGTTACAGTATCGGCATTCCGGTGCGGCGGTTCCCTCAGGGGCTAAAGCCCGCGATAAAAGGTAAGGTTGGATCGCAGCGCTGAAAGCGCTGCGCCACCCAAAATCAGATCTTTTTATCCCTCGGAATCCGTCTCGTTCTATTCGTGTGAATCTGCGTGAATCCGTGGCGAAGAAATTCCTATTCATAGCGCAGGGCCTCAGCGGGGAGAATGCGGGCGGCTGACCATGACGGGTATAGCGTGGCTACGAACGAGATCAACACCGCGAACAGAGCGACCCACAGGCCGTCGATCGCCCTCGGTGCGAAGGGGACGTAGTCGATCGAATAGACCTCGGGTGAAAGCGAGAGCACGTGGTAATGGCCCCCGGCGTAGGAGATGGCGTATCCGACGACCAGGCCGATGGCGGTGCCGACGACGCCGATGAGCACGCCTTGCGCAATAAAGAGGTTGCGCACCTGTGCCCGGCGCGTGCCCATCGACATGAGCACGGCGATGTCTTTCGTCTTTTCCATGACCATCATGATCAGGGAGATCAGGATATTCAGGGCGGCGACAAACACGATGAGGCCGATGGTGATGAAGGTGACCAGGCGCTCCGTCTTCAACGCTTTGAAGAGGGCGCTGTTTTGGCGGAGGGCGTTGGTGGCCATGAAACCTTTGCCGGCGGCGTCTTCGATCTGGGAGGTGACTGCGTCGGCGCGGTCGAGATCGTCGATTTTGAATTCCAGGACCGAGATCAGATCGCCGAGGCTAAACAACCGCTGAGCGTCGGCGAGGCGAACAAAAGCCCAGCCGGAGTCGTAGTCGAAGAAGCCTGAGTTGAAAATTCCCACGACACGAAAGCGCGTAAACCCCGGCGCCATGCCGAAAGGCGTCAATTCGTGTTGAGGACTGGTCACAAGCACAGGATCCCCGATCCTCGCGCCAAGGTTGTCGGCCATGTCTTTGCCGAGGACGATAGGCGGCATGGCGGAGATGCGCTGCGCGACGCCGGCCAGCGAATCGGGGGAATCGTTCGGGGGGGCTGCGGGATGCGCGGGCGAGTCGCCCGCGCCCACACGAG
>JBEKWZ010000302.1:0-5106 GCA_049512555.1 Candidatus Sulfotelmatobacter sp.
CCGAAATTGGGCGCGAAGTGGATTCGCCGGCGCTGCTGATTGCGGCCTGGGCCGTTGCCGGGTTCATGACGATTGTGGCCGCGCTTAGCTATGGCGAACTGGCCGCCATGATGCCGCGGGCGGGCGGGCAGTACGTTTATCTGCGGGAAGCGCTGGGGCCGCTGTGGGGATTTCTCTACGGCTGGACTTTGTTTCTGGTGATTCAGACCGGAACCATAGCCGCCGTGGGCGTGGCTTTTGGCAAGTTTCTGGGCGTCTTCGTTCCGTCCATTTCTTCGTCGAACTGGATTTGGCATATCTGGAAAGTACCTCCGATTCATGTGGGCCCAATGGTGCTGGGCAACATGGAGGTCGGCATCAATACCCAGAACCTGGTGGCAATTCTGCTGGTGATTTTCCTGTCGGTGGTGAACATTTTTGGCGTGAAACTGGGCGCGGCGATTCAGAATGTTTTCACGGCGGCGAAAGTTTCTGCGCTGCTGGGGCTCGCGGTATTCGGCTTTCTGCTGGGGCGCAATCCTTACGCTCTGAATGCGAATTTCCACGGGCACTTTTGGCGGAACGCGTCCCTCAGCGCGCAGCACGCGGTGCAGGTTGGGGCTGGTGGTCCGTTTGTGATGGTTGGGACGCTTACGATTCTGGCGGTGGCGCAGGTTGGGTCGCTGTTCTCGGCCGACGCGTGGAATAACGTGACGTTCACGGCTGGAGAAGTGAAGAATCCCAGCCGCAATTTGCCGTTGTCGTTGGCGTTGGGTACGGGCGTGGTGATCGCGCTTTACATCGCCTGCAATTTTATTTATCTGAGCGTGTTGCCGCTGGATGGCGCCGCCAATGGGGTGAGCATTCTGGAGCGCGGCATCAAGTACGCCTCCGAAGAACGTGTGGGCACCGCAGTCATGACGCAGATGTTTGGTTCCGCCGGCGGACTGCTCATGGCTACGGCCATCATGATTTCAGGCTTCGGCTGCGCCAATGGGCTGATTCTTTCTGGCGCTCGGGTTTATTATGCGATGGCCAAGGACGGGCTGTTCTTCCGCAACGTGGCCAAGTTGCATCCTAAATACAAGACGCCTGCGGTTTCGCTGATGGTGCAGATGGTGTGGGCGTGCCTGCTGTGCGTTTCAGGTAGTTACGGGCAACTGCTGGACTACATTATTTTCGCCGTGCTCGTGTTTTACATTCTGACGATTGTGGGATTGTTCGTGCTGCGGCGGACGCGTCCGGACGCAGTGCGACCTTATAAGGCAGTGGGTTACCCGATCCTGCCGATCATTTATATTGTGATGGCTTTATTCATTGATGTCGTACTATTGCGCTACAAACCGCAATACACGTGGCCGGGGCTGATTGTGGTGCTGATGGGAATCCCGGTGTATTACGCGTGGTCGCGGAGGTCGCGACGTGGCAACTCAAGTGAGTCCGCCTAAAGGCGAAGGGAAGATCCAAGGAGAAACCAAACAGATGGCAAATCTGTTCGCTAAAAAAGACCTGCCCACACTGATGAAAGAAGCGGTTGAAGTTGAAGGCGAACAGAGCCTGCGACGCGCCCTCGGACCGCTCAACTTGCTGACCCTGGGCATCGGCGCGATTATTGGGGCGGGCATTTTTGTGATCACGGGGCAGGCGGCGGCGCAGTTCGCTGGACCGGCCATTGTGATCTCTTTCGTGCTGGCCGGGATCGCCTGCGCGTTCGCGGGGCTCTGTTACGCCGAGTTTGCGTCGATGATCCCGATCGCGGGCAGCGCTTATACCTACTCCTACGCCACGCTGGGAGAATTGGTCGCGTGGATTATTGGCTGGGACCTGATTCTGGAATATGCCTTCGGCGCAGCCACCGTTGCAGTGGGCTGGAGCGGACATTTGCGATCATTTCTGCACGACATTGGCTGGAACCTGCCGCCGTTTCCCACCTCTGATTTCATGCTGTTCGGCACGCCCGTGCATCTGAAGTACGACTATGTGGGATTCGTGGTGATCATGGTGATTACCACAATCCTTGTCATTGGCATTAAGGAATCGGCTAACTTCACAACCGCCATCGTGATTATGAAGGTAGCGGTTGTGTGTATGTTCATTGCGCTGGTGGCGGCGTTCTTGTTTACCCATTCATGGAAGCCGAACTACTGGCACCCGTTCATTCCCGCGAATACCGGCCAGTGGGGGCACTTCGGATGGTCGGGAATTCTGCGCGGAGCCGGAGTTGTGTTCTTCGCGTATATCGGTTTCGATGCTGTTTCCACCGCCGCGCAGGAGGCCAAGAACCCGAAGAAAGACATGCCGCTGGGGATTCTGGGATCGCTTGTGATTTGCACGGTCTTATACATCCTGGTGTCCGGTCTTTTGACGCATATTGTTCCTTATCAGCAGCTCAATGTGCCCGATCCGGTGGTCGTCGGAATCCGTGTTACCGGTCAGCAATGGGCTACGTTCCTGGTGGAAATCGGCGCGCTCGGCGGTTTGGCCACGGTGATGCTGGTGATGTTGCTGGGGCAATCGCGCGTGTTCTATTCGATGTCCAGGGATGGCCTGCTCTGGCCGTGGGCCGGGAAGATTCATCCGAAGTTTCGCACGCCATATCTGAGTTCCATTGTGGTGGGGATTTTCGTTGCCATCCTGGCCACGATAATTCCTCTCAATGTGCTGGATGAGATGACGAGCGTGGGAACGCTGCTCGCCTTTGTACTGGTTAGCGCCGGAGTGTGGGTGATGCGCAGAACTCATCCGGAGCTGAACCGGCCGTTCAGGACTCCGATGGTGCCGCTGGTTCCGATTCTCTCTATTGTTTTCTCCAGCCTGCTGATTGTTGCTCTCTCACCGGCTACACAGATACGGCTGGTGGTCTGGCTGGTGATCGGGCTGGTGATCTATTTCAGCTACGGACGCAAGCACAGCAAGGTGCAGGCGCTGCAGTCGGGAGCGGGGTCGAAACCCACGCCGTAAGCCGGCTTTCTTCCTTCGGCTTTTCGGGCCCTCCGCTCGGCGCGGAGGGCCGTTTTGTTTTATAGTCGTTTTTATAAATCGTGGCGTTATGAAAATTGTGAGTGCGGCGGAAATGCGGGCCATTGATCGCGCGACCAGCGAGCGCTTCGGCGTGCCGTCGCTGACTTTGATGGAAAAGGCGGGAACGGCGGTGGCGGAACACGTCCGCGCGTTTTATGGCGATGGGAAGATTGTCGTGGTATCTGGCAAGGGAAACAATGGGGGCGATGGATTTGTGGCGGCGCGGCTGCTGCATCAGGCGGGGAAGAAGGTTGAGGTGATTTTGCTGGCGGATCCGGCCGAGTTGCGCGGCGATGCCGCAACCATGTATGAAAAGTTGCCGGTCGCAGCGAAAGAGGTGAAGTCGGTGGAAGATCTGCGGACCCTGGGGACGACTTTCAAAGCGGATGCTTATGTCGATGCAATTCTCGGAACCGGATTCAAGCCTCCGGTAAGTGGTCTGTATGCCGAGGCCATTGCGATGATGAGTGCGGATAGCGCTCCGGTGATTGCGGTCGACATTCCTTCGGGCGCCGACGCGGATGCGATGGGCCCGCAGTCGGGAATCATCGCGCGAGCGAATTCGATCGTGACCTTCACAGCACCACGGCCGGCGCATGTGTTCAGCGCGCTTACGGCGGGGTCAACGTATGTTGCGGAGATCGGCTCGCCGGAGGAGGCGATCGTGTCGTCTTTGCAACTCAACGTGATTACAGCGCGCGATTTTGCCGGCATGCTGGAGCCGCGTCCCGCGGAATCGAACAAGGGGAATTACGGGCATGTGCTGCTGGTCGGAGGATCGGTGGGTAAGGCCGGATCGGTGGCGATGGCCGGGATATCGGCGTTGCGGGCCGGAGCGGGGTTAGCAACCGTGGCGACGGCGAAGTCAGCACTGGCTACGGTCGCCGGATTTTACCCGGAGTTGATGACGGAGCCGCTGGCGGAAACCGCTGCCGGGACAATCTGCTCCGAGGCGGGCGAGCGGCTGGCCGATCTGTCGAAGGGAAAGAGCGTTCTGGCCGTCGGTCCCGGGATTTCACGCGATGCGGACACCGCGAGCTTAGTACGCCGGCTGGTCACCACCAGGCAAATGCCGATTGTTCTCGATGCCGACGGTTTGAACGCATTCGAGGGACGCGCCGGTGAGTTATCTGGCCACGGCCGGATGCTGGTGATTACTCCGCATCCGGGGGAAATGGCGCGGTTGTGCGGATGTACGATCGCCGAGGTGCAGAAAGATCGCCTGGGTGTGGCGCGGAAGTTTGCGCGCGAGCATGAACTCATCGTAGTGCTCAAAGGGCATCGAACGCTGGTGGTTGAGCCTGGCGGCGAGGCGTGGGTGAATACGACAGGGAATCCAGGGATGTCGACCGGGGGCACCGGCGACATTTTAACCGGGATGGTTTCGGGGATGATCGCGCAGCATCCGAACGACGTGCTGATGGCGGTTTGTGCGGCGGTCCATTTGCACGGACTCGCGGGCGATGTGATGCGCGAGGGCGTGGGGGAGCATTCGCTGGTGGCGACTGATTTGTTGCGTGGACTTCCTGATGCTTTCGATCGTGCGCGGACAGCGGCGCAGGGGAGGATCGTCAGTTGGGACGGCTGAACGGAATCTGCGATGCCGTGGCAGAGCGGCCCTTTCAGGGCCGCGTTTAGGATTTGGAGATGCTGAGGGCTTTCAGCCCCGGTGGTCAGCTTGCGTCATAGTGCAGGCGAAAAATTTACCGGGGCTAAAGCCCGATCGACTAAACGTGCCTTACGCGGCCCTAAAGGGCCGCTCTTCCACAGAAAGCTTCACCTCCTCGCCGGAAGCACGATGGTTTTTCCTTCGGTGGCGGAACGGCGCGCTGCGTCGAGGATCTCGGTCACTGTCACATTTGTCTCCAAGGATGACAACGCGTCGGGCTTTGCTCCGTCGAGGACTACGGCCCGCAGATACGAGAGTTCGTTGTCATATGGCGACGGCACGGGCTTGGCGGCGAGTTGTGTCTCCTGAGTGTCTTCTCCTCCGAAGTGCACGCGAATGTCGTTGCTTTGCACTGTGATGACGTATCCGGTCTGACCGTAGACTTCCATGTCTTTGCGGCCGAAGGGCCAATTCCACGAGGCCTGCACGATCGCCTG
>JBEKWZ010000303.1:0-5104 GCA_049512555.1 Candidatus Sulfotelmatobacter sp.
CGGAACGCAGACAGCACTTGGATTTTCAACGGGGAAAAGAAGGGTTTCGCCTTGAACTTGGACAACCTCGCACGGCGTTCTATAATTCCGAAAGTCGGAGAGCGCTGGCACGGTTGGCACGGATGGCGGCGCGGGCTTGCAACGATCTTGTTCGACCTGGGGGTTGATCCGGAGATTGCATCCAAGATTCTCCGGCATGCTGACAGCGCGGTCACGCGCAGGCACTATATAATGCTGGAATCACGGAAGCAGGGGCGCAAGGCCATGCGGAAACTGGAGTCACTCGTGACCAAAACGGTGAAGCCCAGAAAGAAGAAACGCTGACGCTTTGTGACCTTTTTGTGACACAGGCGGTACCGTTGAAAGCGTCAAAAGCCGCATAAACACTGTATAAGCCGACGTAGCTCAGTTGGTAGAGCAGCCGATTCGTAATCGGCAGGTCAGCGGTTCAAGTCCGCTCGTCGGCTCCATTCTTTCAATTACTTACCATCTTTTTCATGTACCCTCAATTCGTTGTGACGTGATTTGTGACGTAGATTCCTCTGGTCGATGGCATGTGATCTCGCGGACTGTGAACGCCGCAAACTTCCCCGAAGCCGATTTCTGGCCCGGAATTCTTCCGATTTGCCCAATAGTCCGTTCCTGATCGTGTATCCCACATGCATGCAAGGTACAATCTTTCGACACCCATGCTTCTGACTCCCGGAACTGAGTTGGATCCGTGCGAGATTATTGCGACTTTGGCGCTGGCGGCATAGGTGACATTTCCCTGGCTTCGATTCCCATGTCTGGAGGACCCGGATGCAGTTTCGTAGGCTAGCACTTTCCTTGCTCCCGCTGATCGAGTCGGCGGCTCTTGCTCTCGGCTATGCTCCGCTGTCTGCTGCTCAACAGAGCAGCGGCGGTGCGGGCGCCGTAACCGTGGCTGATTACCAGCATGCCGAGAAGTTCCTGCCATACAACACGAGGCCGCTTGTGTTCCACGAGGTGCGAGCCACGTGGCTACAGGGGGATCGATTCTGGTATCGCGACGCGGGCCCGAACGGAATCGAGTTCACGATTTACGACGCTGCGCGCGGTACTCGCCAGCCTGCATTCGATCACGCGAAGGTAGCCGCGGCGCTGTCTGCGGCAGCGGGGACAAGTTACGACGCGGCCCATCTGCCTTTTATGATCTTCGAATTCTCTCCCGACGAAAAAGCGATCTCGTTCACGCTGCGCGGACAAGAGTGGAAATGCGATCTGCAGGCGGGGGGCTGTAATGCGGAAGCGAAACCAAGCGAGCCCGGACACAGTCCTGGTCCGGGCGTGAAATCTCCCGACGGCAAGAACCTCGCATTCATTCGAGACTGGAATCTTTGGGTGCGCGACGTGGCCAGCGGCAAAGAGACACAACTGACCACAGATGGCGTGAAGGATTTCGGGTATGCGACCGACAACGCGGGTTGGATTCATAGCGATAATCCCATCCTGCTTTGGTCGCCTGACTCGAAGAAGATCGCGACATTCCAGCAGGACCAGAGGGGCGTGGGAGAGATGTACTTGGTGGAAACGAAAGTCGGTCATCCCAAACTGGAGGCGTGGAAGTATCCGCTACCCGGCGACGAGGTTGTGACCACGATTCAGCGTGTCGTAATCAATCTGGATGGCCCGAAGGTGATTCGCTTGCAACTCCCTCCGGATCAGCACCGCTCGACATTGTGCGACGACTTGGAGTGCCACGGGGGCGAGTGGGTCGACGTGGAGTGGAGTCCGGATGCGAATCATCTGGCGTTTGTCTCGACCTCGCGCGATCACAAACATGAGCAGTTGCGGGTCGCAGATGCCACGACCGGTGCTGTGCGCGACGTGCTGGAAGAAACTGTAATGACGCAGTTCGAGTCAGGCCAGGGCCGCGTCAACTGGCATTACCTGCCTGCGTCCAATGAGGTGCTCTGGTGTTCGGAGCGCGACGGATGGTCTCACCTGTATCTCTACGATCTGGCTACCGGCAAGATGAAGAATCAAATTACATCGGGCGAATGGGCCGTGACGCAAGTGTTGAGGATTGATGAGAAGAATCGCCTGATCTACTTTTTAGCCGACGGTCGGGAAAAGGGCAATCCGTACTTCAGCCATTTGTACCGCATCGGATTCGATGGCAAGAATCTCGCACTATTGACTCCTGAAGATGGCAACCACGAAGTCGTGATGTCGCCTTCCGGGCGATTCTTCGTCGACAGCTACTCGAAGCCGGACGTGTCGTCGGTGACCATCGTCCGTGACGAGAGCGGCAAACTGCTATCAACCGTTGAGCGGGAGGACATCTCGCGCCTGATTGCTACTGGATGGAAGCCCCCCATCCCAATCACGGTGAAGGCGCGGAATGGCGACACTGATTTATACGGGCTGCTTTTCGAGCCTACCAATCTGGACCGCAGCAAGAAGTATCCGATCATCAACAATATCTATCCAGGGCCGCAGGGCGGGAGCGTTCATGGTTGGTCGTTCTCTAGTGCGAGCGGCGATTGCCAGGCGCTGGCGGAGCTCGGATTCGTGGTTGTGCAAATTGAGGGGATGGGCAACCCGCTGCGGTCCAAGAAATTTCACGACTTCTACTACGGCGATATGGGCGACAATACGCTGCCTGATCAAGTGGCCGGGATGAGAGAGTTGGCCGCGAAGTATCCATGGATTGACGTCGATCGTGTCGGGATCTGGGGTCATTCGGGCGGCGGCTTTGCCTCAGCGGCGGCGATGTTTCGGTACCCCGATTTCTTCAAGGTCGGAATCTCGGAATCTGGCAATCACGACAATCGCGAATACGAGGACGATTGGGGCGAGCGGTACCAGGGACTGCTGGTGAAAAAATCGGACGCTACCACAAACTACGACGACCAGGCGAACGAGACCCTGGCCAAGAATCTCAAGGGCCACTTGCTGCTCGCGCACGGCATGGTGGACGACAACGTACCGCCCTATAACACGCTGCTCGTGGTGGAAGCGCTGATCAAGGCGAACAAGGACTTCGATCTCTTGCTGTTGCCGAATCAACACCACGGGTACGGCGCGGAGAGTTACTACATGACGCGGCGCCGGTGGGACTATTTTGTGCGCTACCTGCTGGGTGTGGATTCCCCCCACGAATACGAACTTCATCCACCGGCGTCAGCACTCGGCTCGCAGCCATAGAGTCGCGAATGCTTCGCCCAGCTCTATGAAGTGGGGGGAAAGCCTCAGCCAGCCAACGAGCAGCAAAAACAAAACCGGAAGCACGCATCGGGATGCCGGCGCCCGCTTCACTTGGCGAGTCGTCGGCTGCGGTTCTCCATAAACGGGCTTCTAGGAACTTGGCAGACCTTAAACGGAAAAGGGTTAAGTCAGTGCTTATGGGTTGTTCGCCGCGGGGGTTTTGACTCTTTGCTACACTGTTCGCCTCATGCTCCTGCCGCGCAGGCAAATCCATGAAGTGCTGGTCATCGGTTCTGGCGCCAGTGGCGGATGGGTTGCCAAAGAGCTGACCGAGCGCGGACTCACCGTCGTCATGCTCGAAGCTGGACCGCCGCGCCTCCCCACCCGCGATTTCACCGAGCACATCTGGCCGTACCAGCTGAAGTACCGCGGCTTTGGCAACCAGCAGCGCCTGCTCGAGACGCAGCCGGTGCAGCGCCTGTGTTACGCCTGCGATGAATACAGCCATCAGTTTTTCGTCAACGATCTGGAGCACCCGTACACTTTTCCCGCTGACAAACCGTTTATGTGGATTCGTGGCCGCCAGGTTGGAGGGAAGACGTTCTGCTGGGCGCGCGAAAGCTATCGCTACAGCGACAACGAATTCAAAGCCGCCACTCGCGACGGATACGGTGAAGATTGGCCCATCAGTTACAAGGAACTCGAGCCCTACTACGATCTGGTCGAGAGCTATATCGGGGTCAGCGGATCGCGCGAGGGGCTGCCGCAATTCCCGGATGGACAATTTCTGCCGCCGATGAACCTTTCCTGCGGCGCGCTGCAGGCCAAAGATGTGATTGAACACAAATTTGGCTGGCGGGTCATGGCCGACCGCGTCGCTAACCTGACGGTTCCGCATCGTGGCCGCCCCGCCTGTCACTATTGCGACCAGTGCCAGCGCGGTTGTTTCACTGCTTCGTATTTCAACAGCCCGTCGGTGACTCTGCCTGCCGCGGCTCGCACCGGAAAATTTACTCTGGTGAGCGATGCCATTGTCAGCGATCTTTTGATCGACCACAGCGGCCGCGCCAAGGGTGTCCACTACATCGACCGGGTCACGCGCGAGCATCGCGAGGTCTATGCCCAGGTTATCGTCGTTGCCGCCGGTGCGCTGGAATCGACCCGCATCCTGCTGAATTCACGATCGCCCGCCCATGCTCAGGGAGTCGGCAACGCGAATGGCGTGCTCGGCCATTACCTGATGGACCACTTCACGATTGAAGATGCCGGTGGCCTGATGCCAAGCCTTCATTCCTCCGCGCGCGAAGCAGTCGGCCGCCCCTGCGGGTTCCTCATCCCCAAGTACGTCAATACCGCCGGCAGCGCAGCAAAGGATCGCAACTCCGCGTTCCTGCGCGGCTACCGTTTCGATGGCGATGGCAGTCAGGAGCTTTACGGCCACGCCTTTCTTATGCCGGAACTGGGTGACGCATGGCGCAAGCGCGTGCGCGAGGAGATTCCGTACTACTTCGGTATCGAAGCGCAGGGCGAGTGCCTGCCCCGCGCCGATAATTTCGTCCGGTTGGATTCCGCCCGAAAAGATGCCTGGGGCATCCCCGTCCTGCACGTCAACGCCAGCTACGGAGAGAACGAGAAGGCCATGGCCGCATCCATGCGCGAAAACATCAACGCGATTCTCGACGCGATGAAGATCGCCGACGCAACCCCACCCAAAACCGACCTCAGCGTCTTCGGCAAGAACATCCACGAATGCGGAACCGCCCGCATGGGCGCTGATCCGAAGAAGAGCGTAGTCGACGCCAACTGCAAAGTGCACGATGCGCCCAACATCTTCGTGACGGACGGGGCCGTATTCACGACCCAGGGATGCTACGAGCCCACGCTGACGATCATGGCCATTTCGGCGCGTGCCGGAGAGCACATTGCGCGTGCG
>JBEKWZ010000304.1:0-5103 GCA_049512555.1 Candidatus Sulfotelmatobacter sp.
CTGAGTTCTTTCTCGCCGTCACGAAAATTGTTGATTGCTTTAGCTTGAGCTTTTTGATACTTTGCCGCATCGTCGCTTGGCGGGGGGCGTGCGCAGGCTGCAGTGTTGCATCCTTCGCTCCCAACAACTCTTGAGGAGGATACCTGTATGGCATTTTGCAGTGTGTGCGGAGCACAGATCGCAGATGGAACCACTGCTTGCGCTGCCTGCGCGAGCCGGGCCGCAACCGCTTCCCCCGTACCCCAGGCGACCGCCAGCACCGGAGGCATGACGGACAACGTGGCCGGAATGCTGGCTTACATCACCATCATCCCGGCAATTATTTTCCTGGTCATGGAACCCTACAACAAGAGCCGGTTCGTCCGCTTTCACGCGTGGCAGAACATCTTTCTGCATGTGGCTGCAATCGTCATCTGGATCATTCTGATGATCCTCACGGTGGCGGCTAGCATCATCCCGATCATTGGACATCTCATCGTAATGCTGCTGGGGGTCGTGGTTTGGGTCGGTTTCGTCGTGGTCTGGATCATCCTGCTTATGAAGGCCAATCAAGGCCAGATGTGGAAGTTGCCCGTGATTGGCGACCTTGCGGAAAAGCAAGCCAACGCGATGTAAGAATCGAAAGCCTGTTAACCACGAAGGACGCGAAGTCGCACGAAGGAAATGCCGGGCAAACAAGATTCCTTCATGCGACTTCGTGTCCTTCGTGGTTCTAGCTTCAGATTTCCTGCGCAGAAATCAGACGTCAGCGACACGCTGCCCTTGACTTTCTTCCTGTAAGCTGTCAATCCTATTAGCTTTTACCCGCGTCCCAATTCCACGCCGGCTGCGTGCTTTTCGGACCGTCGGGAATCCGTTGGGGATTGGGGAATTCATTGCGAGTACGGGTCTTCTATCACGACAAATGTTTCGACGGAGCTTCTTCCGCCGCCTTGTTCTCCCGCTTCTACCGCGAGCGCATTCGCGGCGACGCCGAGTTCGAATTTACCGGCCTCGTCCACCGCGCCGGGGCGCTGTTCGACGAAAGGCAATTCGACGGCGAGGAGAACGCCATCGTCGACTTCAAGTACTCCAGTTCGCCCAAAATTACCTGGTGGTTCGATCACCACGAGAGCGCGTTCCTCTCGCCCGCCGATGCCGAACATTTCGAGCAGGATCAGAGCAACCGCAAGTTTTATGATCCGGACTTCAAATCCTGCACCAGCTTCATCGCCATGATCGCGCAGCAGCGCTTCGGCTTCGATCCCTCGCCCCTGGCCGATCTGGTGGGCTGGACTGACATCATCGACGGCGCACTTTACCCCAACGCCAAGACCGCCGTCGAGATGGAAGCACCGGCCATGAAGCTGACCATGGTCATTGAATCGGCGCCTGATCACGGCTTCGTTCCCAACCTGATTCCGCTGTTGGCCACGAAATCCTTGGCCGAGATTCTCGAAGAACGCTTCGTCGCGCCCCTACTGCCGCCCTTGCTCAAGCGCCACGAACTCTCCATCGGAATTCTCGAGCAGCGCACCGAGTGCAAGGATGCGACGATCTTCTTCGACGTCACCGATCACGATCTCGAGGGCTATAACAAGTTCATTCCCTACTACCTGCATCCGGAATCGGTCTACAGTGTGGGACTCAGCAAAAGCAGTTTTCGCGTGAAAGTTTCCGTGGGGTCGAACCCATGGGCTCCGCAAGAGCCCGAAGTAAATCTGGCCCGCATTTGCGAGCGCTACGGCGGTGGCGGGCACGCCCGCGTGGGCGCGATCTCATTCAACGTGAACCAGCACGCCGCGGCCATCAAGGCCTCACAGGAAATTGTCGCCGAACTGCGAGCCGCCATCCGCAAACAGTAGCGCCGCCGTCCCGGCGGCTGTCGTGGCGGCGTCCCGCGGCCACTCGCAGGCCAGCACGCGGAGTATCCCGCAGGATTCGCAGTGCAGGGAAGTTGCAGGGAAGTACTGCACCGGCGCGCGCAACCGTGATACCCTGCCTGTGGTCATCGCCAGACTTCATGCGACCGCTTGGAACCAAGCCTGATCCACACCGCCGGCAGCGGCGAGTGCTCCGGGCCGTAGCCACGCTTGAATTCTTCAAAGGAATTTTTGTGGTGGTGATGGGCGTGTGCGCGCTCGCCTTGGTGCACAAAGATGTCTGGCTCATCGCAGAAAGTCTGCTGGCACTCCTGCACATCAACACCGATCGCCGCTCCGCCCAGATGTTTCTCGATTTCGCCGACAGCATAACCGATGCGCGGCTGTGGGCCGCAGCCCGCATTGCCTTTGCCTACGCGGCGCTACGCTTTACCGAAGCCTACGGACTGTGGAAGGGACGTACCTGGGCCGAATGGGTTGCCCTGGTTTCCGGCGCCGCCCTGCTACCGTTCGAGATCCGCGAACTCATGCGTGGCTTGAGCGTACTGCGCTGTGGTCTATTTCTTGTGAACCTGGCCGTTGTCCTGTATATGCTCTACGTCATTCGCACCAACCGCCGGGAACGAGAAAACGCAGCTGCCATGGGTGCCGCGGGCTAGAATCCTGTTTTGGCTGCGGATACGGCCATTCGGGCGCATGCGCACACGTTCGTAATCTGGCTATCAGAACAGCCCCAGTGTAAAAGATCGTATCGATGGGACCTGACGTCCCATTCCAAGGAGTCAATCCATGAGAATGTTTGTGACCATGGCCGCGCTTTTCGTCATGTCGGCGTCCGCCTTCGCGCAGGCGCCCAAGCCCTGTGAGGACCTGAAGGCCGAAATCGCAAAGAAGCTGGAAGCCAAGAACGTGAAGTCCTACTCGCTCGATATCATGGCGAAGGACGATAAAGAAGGTGACGGCAAGGTCGTCGGCACCTGTGATGGCGGCACCAAGAAGATCGTGTACAGCCGAACCGCTGCTCCTTCGCCAACTCAGGCGACGGCGCCGGCGGCCGCACCGACCAAGCCCTAGTTCCAAGGCTTAGTTCCGAGGGCTTGGTCCCCAGGCTTTTCGGCAGCACATTGTCCCCGCGTCCCCGCGCGTAAACGCTTGCCGCGGAAGGGAGTTCCCCTATTCCCGCCGGATCGCTGCGTGGCAAACTTTGGATACGTTACCACCGTGCCACCCACGGTCGAGCCATTGTCGGTAGCGCAGTCTTGTTGGAAACTGGATCAACGTGAATGCCGAACCAAACTCGGGCAAGCGCAAAGACAACTTGAAAGTCGAGAAGCTGTCGCTGCTCATTCTGAGTCTCTGCATCATGATCCTGGTCTACGTCCTGGTCGTGCGTCCTTTCTAACCAGGCTTCCTTTTCTTAATCAGGTCCTGAAACCCGCTCCAGAAGCCGGAATTGGAGCCTCACGCCTCTGGCAATTCGCCTGCTTTGGGTGCATAATCAAGGCCGGAAAAACGATCCATTCCCGGAGGCCCCCATGCGTCTCGCCTGCTTGTTGTCCTTGTGTGTGTCGCTGACTGGCATCACCGCTGCCCAGAACGCTCTCAGCGGCCAGGACACGAACTTTTCCGCCGGCCCGCAATATCTGATCACCTCAGATTTCTCGCCACTGTTCGCCCGGCCCATTGCAACTCCGTCGATTTCGTTGGGAGCTCCGTTGCCTGAGATCTCAAGCCTTCCCGCCATCGGGCCGGTTATCGAGAATCAACCCATCGCTCCCAGTTCCGAAAGCCCGCGCCAACCGGATCTATTTCCCATCTATTACGGCCCGCCCGTGACCAACGTAGTCGAAATCACTTCGGCTGAACTTCCACCTTCCTTGCCCGCCAGCATCGTCGATACCGGCGTCACCGGAATTGCCGACGCGCAATCTCTGCGCGAGCGCGGATACGGAGTGCCCCTGGGCGACACCGCCGCATTCTGGAAGGCGCACAAACCCCACGCCTCTCGCGTCTACACGAACGCCGACGTGCAGCGCCTGCGTCCTAGCTAGTTTGCCGGGTCGAGGCAGATATCTCGACGTAGACGCATCGAGGCAGCTGTGTCCGAGTAGACGTATCAGGCAGACGTATCAGGTAGACTCCGCATCTCCAGGCCGCGTGATAGCCTGAGTTCATCTCAATCTCCGCACGGGGAATCCATGCCCGCTCCCAATCCCTCTCATCTCGACCTGCAGGCCATCGCCAAACAAGTCATGCAGCAACGCGGTTTCCAGCCGGATTTCGCTGCCCAGGTTCCGCAACAACTTGCGGACCTAAAGGCTCATCCACCCCAGATTGCCTCGGGAGGCGATGTCCGCGACTTGCGGAATCTGCTCTGGTCCTCGATCGACAATGACACTTCGCGTGACCTCGACCAGATCGAAGTGGCGGAGCGCTCCCCGAATGGCGACGTGAAGATCATGGTCGGCATCGCTGATGTCGATGCCTTCGTCCCCAAGCTGACCGCGATTGATCAGCATGCGGCGCGCGAGACCACAACCGTCTACGCCGGGGTGCGCAACTTCCCCATGCTGCCCGAGGAACTCTCCACCGGCAAAACATCATTGCTCGAGAATCAGGATTGTCTTAGCGTGGTGATTGAATTCGTAGTCGACTCTACTGGCATCGTGAATTCGCCGGCGGTTTACCGCGCCGTCGTCCGCAATAAAGCACAGCTGCAATACAACTCGACCGGCGCGTGGCTGGAAGGGAAGTCTCCGGCGCCCCCGAAGGTCGCCGCTTCCAGCGATCTGCAGGCCCAGCTGAAACTGCAGGATGAAATTGCGCAGAAGCTGAAGGACCAGCGCTTTCAACACGGCGCCCTGAATCTGCAGACCGACGAACTGCAACCGCTCATCGTCAACAATCAGGTGATCGAGGTCGTGCCGCAGCAGAAAAACCGCGCCACCGAACTCATCGAAGACTTCATGGTCGCCGCCAACGGCGTGGTTGCCCGCTTCCTGCAGAACGTTTCGTCCTTGCGCCGGATCGTACGCACGCCCGAGCGCTGGGACCGCATCGTGCAACTGGCGGCAACCAAGAACGAGAAGCTTCCAGCCCAGCCCGACTCCAAGGCGCTGAACGATTTCCTCCTGCGCCGCAAGGCCGCAGACCCCGATCACTTCGCCGACGTTTCGTTAGCGGTGATAAAACTTATCGGTCCCGGTGAGTACGTCCTGGAGCGGGCCGGCGACGTTGCCCC
>JBEKWZ010000305.1:0-5102 GCA_049512555.1 Candidatus Sulfotelmatobacter sp.
GTCTGTGTTCGGGGAAAATAAATCTGTGAGTCGTTCCAGAATGAAACTGGCCCGCGGTGGCGAGACTGCAGTTTTCCTTACGGGCAGGTGACGTCCGCTGAAGCGATGACCATCTTTTTGAATGGCCAGGAACCAGTACTGGCGACGTTCGGATCGGGAGGCGCCCAAGCGACGACCGGAAGACTGGGCCCCGCAACGGTGCAGTTGAATATGAAAGGCTGAGTGGTCAGCTGGTAATCCAAATTGCCGCGAGGCGGCGGGGCGAAGGGCCCAACCCCCCAGGTTACCGGCAGCGGAGTTACTGTGGTCGGTGCTTCGGAGAACGTGCCGGTCGCCACGAATTCAATCTGCTGGCCGTTCACGGTTTGAGTCACCGTGATGGATTGGAGCTGTCGACCACTTCCGCTCCCACACGAAAGGGCAAGTGAAGCGACGATTAAAAGAAGAAGGAGAACTGGAGCCTTGTGCATGGCGTCCTCTGTTGAATCTATTGTAAGGCGCACAGTCGAGGCTGGCGGGCTGCGACTATGGCGGATCGATCACGGGAAATCCTGCCGTGGTCAGCGCTAGGGGGCCGGTGCCGGCAGGAAACGGCGAGCCCGATAAAGAGTTGACCGCACCGCTGGAGAGATCTGGCAAGAATCCGTTGATGGTGTTCGAGGATGCGACCGGGAGAAACAGCTTTCCGTTGTCGTACAGAACGTCACCCGACGGTATGGCGGCGGTGAAGGGTGAGCCGTTCACCTGAGTCAGAACGCCGCTGACTGGGTCCATGTTGTAGGACGAGATCGTGCCATCCAGGTTATTCGTGGCGAAGAGAAATCCATCGGCGCCGCTGAGAGAAGATGTGCCTTGTCCGGCAGGAAACGGCGACTGCGCGACGGAGGTCAAGGAGCCATCGGCGTTAATGGTAAGAGCTGCGACGGCGTTGGCATTCTTGAGCGCCACATAAAGGATATTTCCGCCGTCATAGAAACCCTCTGGACCGGCGTTGGCAATCGTAGGGAACGGAGAACCGGTTACTGGGGCCAGGGCGCCACTCGAACTGATGGTAAAAGCCGAGATGCTGCCGTTGGCGTCCGTCGAGTTGGCCGCATACAGAAAAGTAGTGTTGGCCACGGCCTGCGATGGAACCACGGCCAGATGCGACAATCCCGAGCCCGCAGAAAATGGCGAGCCCGAAACCGCGGTCAGGGAACCGTCACTGTTCACAGTGAAGGCGAAGATGCTTCCCGCCGAACTCGCCGCGTACAAGGTGGTGCCGAAGGCCGCCAGTTCGCCGGGAGCGCCGCTCAGGGCATAAGGCCCGAACGGAGCGGGAGATAGACTGCCGTCGGTTGAACTGACGGTGTAGGCGCGAATGGCACTGTTTCCAGGGTCGGAAACGTAGACGTAGGGCTGCAATGCACTGGGCGAGACGGCAATAATTCCTGTGCTATTTGCGGGCCCCGAGACTGACGTTGGGGTGCTGAGCACGCCGCTGGTTGAGACTGGGAACGACAGGATCTGTCCTGAAGTCGTGGTCGAATAGACGAATTGACATCCGCTGCAACCCGGAGGATCGGTGGGTGAATTTCGGCTGCAGGACAAAGAGAATGTGATCGCAACCAGCAGAAAAGCGAGGTGGAGGGGCCCGGTCAGCCTCATAAGAGCCTCCTTCGGCGGGTACAAGCCCGGTACCGGCGAGAAGTCGCCGGGTCCAATGATCTTAAGTATCCACAAGATTCGCCACAGATCTCAAGGAAAAAACAAAAGGGATTGGCGAGGCGATCCTCCCGGGATGGACGGACCAGCGACCGCGTAGGTCTGGTTCACACCTCTTAAGTCACTGGACGGACTGCCCGCCCGTCAGGCAACTGGTGGCCACAGCCGCCGCAGTGACCACGGTCTTGCTGTTCCCGCTCGCCGGAGCGTTGGGATCCGGAGGCGCAAAAGCCACAGCTTGAGGCTCTTCGGGTCCCATCGCAGTGCAGTTGACCACGTACGGCTGAGTGGTCAGGGTGTAGCTGTAGATCGGCGGCGGGGGAGCCATGAGGCCGTTGGTCCAGTCCACTGGCAGCGGACTGACGGTGGTCGGCGGCGCGGAAAAAGTGCCGGTCGCAACGAACTGAACCTGCTCGCCATTGTTGATCGCGGTCTGGGTGAGGGTGATGGATTGAAGATGTCGCCCGCTGGCACCACACCCTAGGGTCAGGGACGCAGTCGCAAGAAGCAGAATCAGAAGAGGTACAAGCCGGGTGAGTTTCATAGCGAACCTCCTGGGCGATTAGAACCGCACCGTGAGCGGGGAGTTGCCCCCAGCTGTCAGGATGATCCGGGATGGGATAGAAGGCAAGACAAAAAAGGAAGGCAACGCGCGGGCCCCCACTTCTCGCACAGACTGCGAGAAATGGGGCACCCAGAGTTAAGAAGGGAAGCTCCTACTTGAACGACTTGACTGCGGAGGCTTCGTCGTCTTTCACGTCGAAAACGGTATACAGCTTAGTGATCTGAAGCAGGTCGTTGACCTTCTTGGTCAGGTTGAGCAGCTTGAGTTCGCCGCCCTGATTCTTGGTGGTAGTGAAGGCGCTGACCAGTTCGCCGATGCCGGAGCTGTCAATGTAGTTGACGTCCTGAAGGTTCAGGACAATTTTTTTGTTGCCCTTGCTGAGCAGGTCGCGCACTGTGTCGCGGAGAATGACGCTGCCTTCGCCGAGAGTAATGCGACCGCTGCAGTCCACAATCGTAACTCCATCCACCTGCCGAACAGCAACCTTCATGCTCACTGGGAAGCCTCCTTGCCGCCCGCGGTTGGCCCGTGGACGTGCTTGATTAATTTAAGTTCGGTGCCCGTTGCGGAGGGGCGAATTTCGACCGCATCCATAAACGAGCGCATAAGAAAAATTCCGCGGCCCGACGTTTTGAGCAGGTTCTCGGGCGCCAGAGGATTCGGAATCTTGCTCAGATCCATCCCCCGTCCCTGATCGCGAATGGTAATGATCAGGTCGTCACCCGTGCGCTCAAAAACTAGAATTACCTTCTTGTCCGGGGCATACGCATTGCCGTGCAACACGGCATTGACCGCGGCCTCGCGCACGGCCATGGAAATCTGCATGATCTCGTCGTCGGCAAAGCCGAGTTCGGTAGCGACCGTGGTGGCCTTCGCTTCCGCGTTGTCGATCGTCTCCAACGAGGAGTCGAGCGTGTACGAAACCCGTTGCTCGGTCATGGCCATGGGACGAAGAGTAAGAGCGATTATACGGCCTGCACAGCCATTCCGGCTTGCCGGCCGCAGCAGGCGCTCGCTAGAGACGATTCCCAGCGAATGCGGTAGTTTGCCTGTCGGATGGGCGAGTTGTCAATGTTCGGGACGAGGGATCGGTGGCAAGAACCAGCAGAAGTTGGAGATATCCGCCGGTCATTGAGGCGGGCATTGACGCGATCTTTGAAGCGGTCTTTGAAACCGAGGGCTTATAATTTGGCGCGTGACTTCGGCATCGACGCCCAACCTGCGAGTGCGGCTGCGACGGATGTTTGCCGTCGCCGTTGTCACCGTGGCGGTGGTGGCGTCTGTGGCGTATGGCCTGGACTATATCGTTTTTCGGATTCGGGTGGCCACCAACCGGAATGCTTATGGCTCGGTCATGGTGAATCACTCCAACGCGGTGCGGCAGAAAAATGGGAAGACGACATTCACGTTCGACCCTCCGCAGCCCTGGACTTGCGTGCACGCCGCGTTTCCGCACGCGGGATCGCTGCCCTGCTGGTATTTGAGCGGGCATCCTGATCAGCGGACGAATATCTGAGGGCAGCGCTCCACTCATCGATTTGATCTCATGGCAACAGGAGCGTACGGCCCGGCGTTCTCGAAGGTTGTTGATGAGCGAAATTGCGATTTTTCAAACGCAACCCGCCCTAGTAAAGTGGTACCTGCTGCGATTGGAGAAACAATATGGAGTGCCGGACCAAGGATGAACTTGAGCAACACCTGTCAGACATTCGCAGACTTGCAACCATCCGTACTCTTACGTCCGAGGAAAAGGACGCTGCTGTTCGGGCCGAGCGGTTTGCCATCGGCTTGCTAAGGGAGCACGACCAGTCGGGGCACCACGGCAAGAGATGCCCGTTCGCCACACGGCTTGAATGATCTCGCGAAGAAACACCCTTCTCTTTCGCCCACTCCACCGAGGTCAATGAGTGTGATGATGTCCTGCGCATGGGGTAGAATGTTCCCGCATCAATACCACCGTGAGGATTTCATGCAAAACACTTTGGCACGCCGCGTCTGTGCGGTCGCGATCCTGCTCGGCCTGACCTGCGTCGCGTTTGCGGCGGCCAAGCAATCCGATCCCCGCTTGCAGAAGGCGTATCGTTTTCAGCAGGGAGGATGGACGTATGTCCATCTGGAAGGGTCGGCGGCGGATATCGGGTTTCAGCACGGCTATCTGCTTGCGCCGGAAATTGCCGATGCGTTCGAGGCGATCAAACTGTTTGACACGCGCGAGACGCAGCGCGATTGGGAATTCTTCCGCACGACGGCTCAGCAGATGCTATGGCCACACCTCGACGCCGAGTATCGGCTGGAACTGCAGGGCATCGCCGATGGGTTGAAGGCGCACGGTGTGAATCTCGACGTGTACGACATTGTGGCGCTGAACGCGTTCGAGGAAGTGCCTGACTATTACGTGCCCTGGCTGAATAAGCAGAATAAGTCTGCGAAGAATCCCAAGCTCGCGGCTCCCGGCAACTGCAGCGCGTTTATCGCGACCGGCAGCATGACTAAAGATCATCAGATCGTGATCGCTCACAATAATTGGACGAGCTATCTGGCGGGCGAGCGCTGGGTGATTGTTTTTGACATTCAGCCCGAGCACGGCAATCGCATTCTGATGGACGGCTTTCCCGGGGTGATTACCAGCGACGACGATTTTGGCGTAAATTCTGCCGGCATCATGATCACGGAAACCACCATCACACAGTTTGAGGGGTGGGATCCGGAGGGCAAGCCGGAGTTCATGCGGTCGCGCAAAGCGCTGCAGTACGCCGACAGCATTGATGATTATGTGCGCATTATCAAAGAAGGCAACAATGGCGGATACGCGAATGACTGGCTCATCGGCGAC
>JBEKWZ010000306.1:0-5101 GCA_049512555.1 Candidatus Sulfotelmatobacter sp.
ACCCGGTTCACATCCGACAAGACTTGGCACGGAGACTTCGAAGGCGTCAGCCATGGAGAAATGATCACCGGCTCGACCGCGAGCACCGGATCCATGGCCTACGTTGCCATTGAGCGCATGACCGGCAAGCTTAGCGGCCGACAGGGCAGCTTCACCTTCTCGCACCGCGCCAGCATGATGAAAGGCGACGCTTCCTCTGCGGGAGAGCTGAGCGTGACGGTTGTACCCAACTCCGGCACTGGAGAACTGACCGGACTCACGGGCTCGCTCATCATTCATATCGACGCTCAGGGTAAACACACCTGGACCTTCGATTATTCGCTGCCGTAGCCCTCCTCGCGGGTGCGCGTCAAGTGCCTGAACCGAACCATTCCGATGTGATGTGCGTACAGCGGAACAGCAGGTCCCTCCACTTCGCTTGACCTTCCCTTCGGGAAGGACAAGCTGCGGTCGGGATGACAGGGTTACTTAACAGGGTTACTTAGTTGAACACCTGATGCAGCGCCGGATAGATTTTCTGGTAAGTGCGGTAGGCTTGCTGCATGGTTTTCGATGCGGCTTGATTTGGTGGGATGCGCGACGCGACGCGAACCACGCGATCGCAGGCTTCATCGACGGAACTCCAGGCGCCGACGCCAGTGCCGGCCAGAATGGCTGCGCCATAGGCTGCGCCTTCTTCGGCAGCAACGATTTCCACTTCGTGCCCGTAGACATCTGCCTGAATCTGCCGCCACAGCGGCGACCGCGCGCCACCGCCGCCCAGGCGGATTGACGTCACCGGAATTTGCATTTCGTTGAAGATGGTGAACGTGTCTTTCAGGCTGTACGCCACACCTTCCATGACGGCGCGAATAATGTGCCCACGGGTGTGGGAAGCGGTGAGTCCGACGAGCGCCGCGCGAGCGTTCGGATCGAGATGAGGCGTGCGCTCGCCCATAAGATAGGGCGCCCAGAATGCACCTTCAGAGCCAGGGGGCGCAGCGCTGGCTTCGTCCGCGAGAATGTCGTAGGGGTCGCGGCCTGGCGTGGCCGAGAGCACACCGAAGCGATCGCGGAACCACCGCAAGGACAATCCTGCGGCCTGCGTAACGCCCATCACGTGCCAGCGTCCGGGGATGGCGTGACAAAAAGTGTGCAAGCGTCCCGCGGGATCGAGTGCGGGACGATCGGTTGCCGCAAAGACTACGCCGGAAGTTCCAATGGTGGCGCTGACCGCACCGGCGCGGGCAATGCCCATGCCGACGGCTCCGGCAGCTTGGTCTCCGGCTCCGGCGACTACGGGAGTTCCGCCGCGCAGGCCTGTGGCCTCGGCGCCCACGGCGGAAACTTTTCCGCAGATCTGAGGAGACTCATACAGCGCGGGAAGCAAAGCGGCATCAATGCCGGACTTGCTCAACACTTCAGTTGACCAGCGGCGGTGGGCGACATCGAGAAGAAGAGTTCCCGAAGCGTCCGCCATGTCGATGGCGCGCTCGCCGGTCAGGCGGAATCGAACATAATCTTTCGGGAGCATGACGTGCGCAACGCGAGCCCAGTTCTGCGGCTCGGTCTCGCGGACCCAGAGCAGTTTGGTGAGTGTGAAATTCGTCAGTGGCGGATTGCAAGTAAGTTGAATCAGGGTATCGCGGCCGAACAACTTTTCCAGTTCGAGACTCTGCGCCTCGCTGCGCTGGTCGCACCAGATGATGGCGCTGCGCACAACCTCATCGCGGGAATCGAGCAGGACGGCACCGTGCATCTGTCCCGAGAACCCGACGCAGGCAATGTCGTCGGCGCGCAGATTCGCGGAATGAAGCGCCTTGCGGACGGCGACTCCGCAGGCGCGCCACCAGTCGCGCGGATCCTGCTCGGCCCAGCCGGGGCGCGGGCTGGCGAAGGGCTCGTGCTCGTCCGATCCGGAAGCGACGACTTTTCCGGTCGCGTCCATGACCAGCGCTCGCGTGCCGCCGGTACCTACGTCGATGCCGAGATAAGCGATGGTCCCCTCCTCGGTGCTTCCTCGTAACGCGTGCTCGCAATGTGTCTGCGCTAAGCGAAATCTTCCGTCAGTTCGCGAGTCACTTCCCTGGGTTGCTGTGCTTTTTCTTTGGGCGATTCCCGGGTTTGCCGTTGCAGAAAGAAATCCAGATTGCCGCGCATTAGCAGATGCGGGGCCAGTGCGACTTGATGCGACTGGTTCGCGCCCTCGGCGAGGAACTCGTGCAACATGCGAAATGCGATTTGTCCCTGAGCCCGGGGACGCTGGTAGATGGTCGCGGCGACTGCGCCGGATCGTATTTGAGGAACGAGATCGGGAAACAAGTCGGTCGTAATAATGGTCAGGCGGTCGAGCAATTTCGCGTCGCGGGCCGCGTTCAGTACGGGAATCGAGGCCTCAGTCGTGACGTAGACTCCGCACAAGTCCGCACAACTTTCAAACAGGTCGCGGCACTTGCGATACGCTTCCGTTTCCACATCGTGATCTTCGATGGGCTTCAAGGCACGAAGTTGCGGATAAAACGTTCGCAAAGTGTTTTCGAAGGCGGCGTACTTTTCCGCATGCTCGGTGATGGCCATATCGAACACGGTGACCGCGATGGAACCCCCGCGCGGGCCGAGAAATCTTCCCATAAGATCGGCAGCGATAGAACCGCTGGCCAGAGTGTCAATCGAAACGATGCCCAGGCGGCCGCTGCTGGGAGCGTCGGTGGCCACGCACACGACGGGAATCTTCGAGCGCGAGGCACGGTGGATCAAGGGCCGCAAAACTTCCGGACGGCTCGGGAAAGTGATAATCCCATCAACCTTCTCTTGAATCGCAGCGGCAAAAGCCTCTTCGTCGCCTTCGCCGAGACGAGGAAAGGTTCGAAACTCGAGCTCAACATTCTCAAGCAGGATGGAGGCGGCTTCTTCGCGAATTCCGGCGCGCACTTCGTCCCAGAACGAGGTGGTTCCCTGCAGGGTGTTGACTGAGATCCGCAAAGTTTTTCTGGATGACAAATATCGGGCCGCAAGGTTTGGGCGATAGCCCAGGGTTTTCGCCATTTGCACAACTCGCGCTTTGGTGGCCGGGCTGACGCCAGGGTTATCGTGCAACGCCCGATGCACGGAACCGATGGAGGTTCCCAGAGCCTGCGCAATGTCACGAAGAGTCGTGGGAGGTTTGCCCATTTATCCTGGCCCTTGTTCCTAAACTAAAACCGTTCAAGTCGCCCTGAACCCGTAAACGTTAACGGAACTGAGCCAAATGCGCAAGACGCGGGCATAAAACGATTCACTATGAAGGGGACGAAGTTTCACGAAGGGGATTCATTCGTGCGTGATTCCTTCGCCTTGCTTACGCCTGGGCGGTCAGGCCAGCGACCACTGAATCGCCGCGTACGAACGCGGGGGCAATTCCAGCGCGGTGCGCGATCCCCTGGTGGAAGGTACCGGGAAAGCCTGCGGCGCAACGCGTTGCGGTTCGGCGAAGCTGTTTGAGGCTTTCAGGTCATCGCCGGTGAGCACCCAGGATGCTACAACTTTCGACGGTGCGTGGTCCTGCCATTGCAGTTCAACGGTTCGAGATTTTGCCAAGTCGCGGTTGAGAGCGAAGAGCGAGACGGTTCGCCCACTTTCGTCCAGCGTTGCGGCGACGTCTACATAGGAGACGTGCTCGAAGCCGGGAATCGCATAGTCCGCGGATTCGACCAGAAGATTCAACACCGTGCCCTTGGCATATTGCAGCGCCCAACTGTAGGGGTAGTAGATCGTCTGGCGGTAGAGGCCGTCGGCGTTGGTCATAATGGGGGCGATCACGTTCACGAGTTGCGCGAGGCAGGCGATCTTCACTCGATCCGCATTGCGCACCAGAGTATTGATCAGCCCTCCGACCAGCAATGCATCTTCCAGGTTGTAGACCTCTTCGAGCAAGTGCGGTGCCTCGGTTCGGTGGCCATCACCGCTGGTGGCGCGGTACCAGACGTTCCACTCGTCAAAGGAGAGCCACAACTTCTTCGGTGAACGCTTGTGGCCGCGCACCATATCGCAGACAGCGAGGGTTTCGGCGATCTGGCGTTCCATGCTCAGATTCATTGCCAGGAATTTCGCCGAGTCGCCACCCGTGTCGCTGTCTCTATTGCCAAAGTAGCGATGCAGCGAAAGCCCGTCGACATATTCGTAACATTGCTCCAACACTTCGCGATCCCACTCGAGGTAGGTGGGCATAAGCGGACCGCTCGACCCACACGCGACCAGCTTGAGCGAGGAATCGACGCTGCGCATTTCGCGGGCCGCATCGGCGGCCTTGGTCCCATATTCGGCGGCGGACATGTGTCCGATCTGCCAGGGTCCATCCATTTCATTGCCCAGGCACCAGTGGCGCGCGCCGTGAGGCTCGGCGAAGCCGTGCTGGCGGCGCAGATCGCTCCATTTCGTTCCCTTCTCGACGTTGCAATATTCGACGAGAGCAGCGGCCTCTTCGGGAGTGCCGGTGCCGAGGTTCAGTCCCATCAGGGGCAAAGTTCCCGCGGCCTTGCACCATGCCATAAATTCGTTGGTGCCGAATTGATTCGAGTCGATCGAGTTCCAGGCTTTGTCGAGCACGCGGGGACGGCTCTGCTGCGGCCCTACTCCGTCGAGCCAGTTGTATCCGGAAACGAAATTGCCGCCGGGATAGCGGACGATGGGAACGCCGATTTGCCGGATTTCGTTGAGCACGTCTTTGCGAAAGCCGCTGGCATCGGACAACTTCGAGCCGGGGTCGTACACGCCCTCGTAAATGGCGCGTCCGAGATGTTCGAGGAAGGAACCGAAGAGGTTGCGATCGATCGGCGCGATCGTTCGCCGGCTGTCGATGAAGACGCGCGCTGCTGGGGCCGGGTCGGGCGATTTGGTTTGTGTGAACGCCGCTAGCGGTCTTGTACCGATCATCATTCCCGCGATTCCCGCGGAACCGGCGATGGCTGCGCCGGAAGCTTGCTTCAAGAACGAACGCCGGGAACGAGAGAATCGATTCATACTCGAGCTCCGATCGGAATTCAATGTAAACGTACAACGGGACGTTTGTAAAACTCGCGGGGCGAGCGTCACTTTTTCGGTTCAATTCCAACTCGGCCTTTATCGTCGGGAATGCCGGAGAGTT
>JBEKWZ010000307.1:0-5091 GCA_049512555.1 Candidatus Sulfotelmatobacter sp.
CGATGACCCAGTCGGCGGTTTTGATGACTTCCAAATTGTGCTCGATCACGATAATCGATCCGCCTGCTTCAATCAGACGCCGAAACGCCGCCAGAAGTTTGCTGACGTCATCAAAATGCAGGCCGGTCGTGGGCTCATCGAAAATGTACAGCAGCCGTGGCTTCAGCCGCGGCTCGCTCCCTGACGTGCCCCGGCCCGCCTCCCGCGTGGCCGGCTGCAGGTGAGCCGCCAGCTTCATGCGCTGCGCCTCGCCGCCCGAAAGCGTTGTCGCCGACTGCCCCAGCCGCAGATATCCCAGACCTACTTCCTCCAGCGAGCGTAGCTTCTCGGTAATCTTCGGGGCCTCGGCAAAGAATTTCAGCGCTTCCTTCACCGTCAGATTCAACACTTCGTGAATATTCTTGCCGCGGTAGCGCACCTCGAGCACCGCCGGCTTATAGCGCGTGCCCTTGCACTCCTCGCAAATCAACTCAACGTCGGCGAGGAATTGCATCTCCACCGTGACCGTGCCGTCGCCCTGACAAGTCTCGCACCGCCCGCCGGGAATATTGAACGAAAAATGTCCCGGGCCGAACCCGCGCTTCTTGGCTTCCGGCAGGGAAGCGAACAGATCGCGGATCGCATCGAACGCCTTGATATACGTCACCGGATTCGATCGCGGCGTGCGTCCAATCGGCGATTGGTCGACCAGAACTACTTCCTCAATAAACTGGTCGCCTTCCAGACTCTCCCAACTCGCGGCTGGTCCCGCGGTGCCATTGCCGGGTTGCTGCTTAGCCTGCGCCAGAGCCCGGTACAGCACCTGATGCAACAGCGTCGACTTGCCCGATCCCGAAACTCCCGTGATCGCCACCAGCATGCCCAGCGGCAGGCTGATGTCCACGCCCTTAAGATTGTTGGCGCGAACTCCGCGAATCGTAATCTGCTGCACTCCCGGCTTGCGCCGCACTGCCGGAGCTTGGATCCGCAAGTCTTCCGAGAGATAGCGCCCGGTCAACGAAACAGGATTATGCAGAATCTCGTCGTAAGTCCCCTCGGCAACCAGTTTGCCGCCATTCTCGCCAGCCCCGGGCCCTAGGTCGAGAATCCGGTCGGCCGCGCGCATGATGTCAGGATCGTGCTCCACCACCAGAATCGTGTTTCCAAGATCGCGCAGGTCGTGAAGAATCTTGATGAGCCGATGAGTGTCTCGCGGATGCAGCCCAATCGACGGTTCGTCCAGCACATACAGCGTGCCTACCAGCCGCGACCCCAGCGAAGTCGCCAGCTGTATGCGCTGCGCCTCGCCGCCAGACAGCGTCGACGAGAGCCGGTCGAGCGTCAGATATTCCAGACCCACATCGTTCAGAAATCGCAAGCGCTCGCGAATCTCCTCGAGCAGCTTGTCGGCAATCTCGGCTTCCTCCGCACTCAGCTCAACCTTCTCAAAAAAGCGCAGTGCGTCTTCCACCGTAAGCGCACAAACCTCACAGATATTCTTCCCGTCGACCTTGACCTGCCGCGCTTCCAGCCGCAGCCGCGACCCATTGCACTCCGGACACAACGAGTACCCGCGATACCGGCTGAGAAACACGCGCACGTGCAGCTTATATTTCTTGCGCTCCAGGTGCTGGAAGAATCCCCGCACCCCCAGAAACTTTCCTTCGCCTTTGAGTATGAGGTCCTTGTGTTCGTCTTCCAGGTCCGCCCACGGCACATCGAGCGGAATGCCCGCCTGCTTGGCGAACCGCTTCAGATCAGTAAACAGCAGACGATACTTGGGCTTGGTCCACGGCTCGATCGGACACTCGCTCAGCGTCTTCATCTTGTCGGGAATCACCAGATCAAGATCGAAGTCGATCGTGTTCCCAAATCCCTGGCACCGCGGGCAAGCCCCGTAAGGATTGTTAAAAGAAAACAGCCGGGGCTCCGGTTCCTCATATCGCAGGCTGCATTCCTTGCACTCAAACCGCTGCGCAAACCGCATCAGCCGCGAACGTGTGGAGCGGGCACTCTTGCCCGCTACCGCGTCCTGCTCCTCACTCTCTGGGATTTCAAAAATAACTTCCCCAGCTTCGCGATACGCAGTCTCGATCGCATCCACAATCCTCGTGCGGGCCTCAGCCGAAACCACCAGCCGGTCAACCAACACAAACACCGGCTCCGCAAAATTGATATCGAGCAAAGATTCTGGCGTGGAGAATTCATAAACCTCCCCAGCCTGGTAAAGTCGGTTGAACCCGCCCTTGCGCAGGTCAAACAACCGCGCCTTCAGCGAATCCGTCAAAGCGGGCGCCCCATTTCTCGCGTTCTTCGCGAGAAGTGGGGGTTTCGCTTTCTGAGGTTTCGGAACTCGGTCAGCTTTAACAGATATTTCCTGCGCGCTCACTCCCGGCCGCTGCAGCGGAAACAACACTTGCAACCGCGTCTCCGAATCAAGAGCGAGAATCGCGTCCGCGACCTCATCCACCGTATCTTTCTTCACCTCGCGCCCGCACTTCGCGCAATAAGTCCGCCCGACGCGCGCGAACAGCAGTCGCAGATAGTCGTAAATCTCAGTCGCAGTCGCCACCGTCGACCGCGGATTCCTCGTCGTATTCTTCTGCCGGATCGCGACTGCTGGCGCGATCCCGTCAATCGTGTCCGCATCCGGCTTCTCAATCCGTTCCAGAAATTGCCGCGCATACGCCGACAGCGACTCCACATACCGCCGCTGTCCCTCGGCGTAAATCGTGTCAAACGCCAGCGATGACTTGCCGGACCCAGACACTCCCGTCACCACCGTCAGCGAATTGTGCGGAATCTCAAAGTCAATGTTCTTGAGGTTATGGACGCGCGCTCCGCGCACCACAATGCCTTCCGTGGCAGCCAGCGCAGTCTGTGTGGGGGTTGAAGACATCGAATCAAGGCCCGGGAATCCTCGCCCTCCGTCCCGAGCGCACCCGCCCAGAGCCGTCCGCGAAGCCTACCGAATCTTTTTATTATAAGGCAGGGGAGCATTCTGCGTTTTCCGTACGGAGCACGCGATATCCGCAACGTGGTGCTCAGTCGCATCACCCTCGAAATTGGAAAAAGTTACACGCGCGATAGCAGCTTTGCTCGTCGCTAAGCGCGGCGCAACGTGATATTCGTCGGCCCACCAACGACTTCGAAGTTTGGCAGCCAGTGTGCTTGCCTATTAGAAGAATCCGGGACCCCACAAACTTTATCTGCAGTTTTGCCCGCCGCCCTGAGATTGCAGGAGTGCGCGGGTGGAAGTAGGAGTGTGTGAGGACAATCTATACGGTTGCAGCTTACGGGGTTTATCCCGATGGGGTGGAAGTCGAGGAGGTCGTGCGTACCCTGAATTGCGCCGGCTTCGAAAACGAACACATATGCTTGATGCTGGCGCCCACGCATCCAATCGCCGCCATCGTCCGCGACGCCAATCTTCTCCGGCAGGAGCGCGAAGCCAGTGCAGTGAGCGTAGTCTTGATCGGCTGGCTCTCGGAATTTGGCGCCGTCGTAATTCCGTCAGTCGGTTTTTTCATCCGCTCCCAGGCATTCTTTCATGTGCTGGTCACAGCGCGGGGCGCGCCGGCGTTATGTGGCAACTCACACTCTTTGGCGGGACTGGGTTTTCCAGAAAATGATGCGGCCCGCTTTGAGGCACAGTTGCAACAGACGGGATTTCTGGTTTACGTCGCCTCACCGGAGATCGCCAAGGTGCAGTGGGCGCTTCAATTACTCCGCATTACCGGCGCCGAAGAAGGCGCGACGCTCGAAACAGGTGCAGACGCCGCCGTCGCCTAACGCCGCCTGAGGCCGTATAAGACGTAGCTCGCTCCGTCTCTGCTGGCAGCATTCTTAGATGAAGGTGGAAGGAACTTTTCTGAGACAGAAAGGTGAGAAGGGCGAGGTTACTGAATCCCGGACTCGTTTTCGCGGTCGCGCCGTTTTCCATACCGCATGGCAAAGCCAAATCCAAAAACCATGATCGCAACCGGCGGCGCCAGCATCACAAAAATAGCGCGATTGAGCGCTCTCTGACTTTCCTTCGGGGTAGCCTTCGCGTTCGCGTTACACATGGCGCAGCCCTGAGCGAACGCCGGCGCAGTCCAAAGCGCAACTGCCAACAGCACGAAAACCAAACGAAATTTTGCCGCGAATCTCATGACGAGTTAGTGCACTCCCAGCCGCAAAACCCTGCCTGCATCCGGGAAGAAGAAAAAGTACATAATGACAAAGCATGCCGAAACCGAAATCACCAGCATCCATCGCATGATCGCACGCTCAAACTTCAAGTGCATGAAGTAGGCAATGATCAGTGCCGACTTGATGATCGACAACACCAGCAGCACCTCAAGCATGCGCACCGGCGAAAAGATCTGCTTGTATCCCAGCACCACTTCGATCGCCGTCAGTACCAGCAGCGCTCCCCATACCCAGAAATACTGCGCCTTGCTGTCGTGACCAGAGTACTCGTCCGCCGCGGTATCGTGCATCGAATGTATCCTCGCTTCCGTCCCAGCTTTTGGGTGACGCAGCGCTTTCAGCGCTGCGGTTAGCCTTTTTTCCTGGAGGGCTTTAGCCCCTGAGGTACGTTATGTGATCTTGGTCGACAACAAATACACCAGCGGGAAAATGAACATCCACACCAGGTCGACGAAGTGCCAGTACAGCCCGGCCACTTCCACATCCTGCGCATCGTAATCCTTCGACTTCAAAAAAAGGATGGTCGACGCCACGATCAGCCCGACCAGCAACACATGAATTCCCCAATGAAATACGTTATCCGAAGGAATCAGTAAATATCCCGCCAGCCACAGCACACCGATAACCGGCAGGAACCACTTGCGAAACGCGATCACCCCCAGATACATCACGCCCACCGTCACGTGCAGCATATGCATCGCGGTGAGGCCAAAAAACGTGGCCGCGAACTGCGGCGTATTCTTCGAAATGTTGACCATCTCTACGTCTGTCGGCGTCGCAGGCTTCGGAAAGATCGGCAGCGTCAGCCCTTCGCCGATGAGTTTGGTCCACTCCATGCCATTCAGCACAATGAACGCGGTGCCAAACGCCATGGTGGCCAGCAGCCAGTAGCGAGTCCACGTCCGGTCGCCGCGCTGC
>JBEKWZ010000308.1:0-5085 GCA_049512555.1 Candidatus Sulfotelmatobacter sp.
CGGTTTACCTGCAGGCCAATTCTCTCGCAGCTCTCAAGCGCTACCCTGAAGCCGAGCAGGCCATCCAGCGAATGATCGATTATTTGAAGGCTTCCGCTGAAGACTACGACCGGGGCTTTGCCGACAATTATCTGAGCTTGGCTGGCAAGTATGCAGACGCCAAAGATTGGCAAGGATCGGAGCAAGCGCTGCTTCTCGGGATTGAGGCTTCCCAACGTACGATGGAACATTATGCGACAGTGGATAACCAAACCGTCAGCGCTCAAATGCTGGTCTCGAAGAACTGGGCGGAATATAACCTTGTTATCGCCAAGTATCAGGAAGGGGAAACCGATGCAGCTTTCTCTAAGGCCCAGGAGTTCTACGACGAGTACTTGCAGTGGGCTCCGGACCCTCGGCATCCGGCAAACCTTGACTATCACGCGACCGGCTTCGCGGCATTGGCGCTACAGATCGCACGCGAAACCAATCGCGACGACGAGATTGCGATTTGGCAGCCAAGAGCGCCCGCCAGCATCAGGATAGTAGCCATCCGCCCGGTCAACACCCACTAAGCATTTAAGTGTCGGCCGCTAAGTGTGTCGTCTGCGGCCGAAGCCAGTCAACCGCCGGACTTCACGCTTGGAATTCGGAGGCTTCGGGGAAGCGGAGTTTGCACTTGGCCAGGGCAGAGGTGAGAATCTCCTCAACTTTGGATTCTTCGCAGTTGCGGGCCATGGCTAATTCGCTGACCAGGAGGTAGCGGGCGCGCTCCAGCATCTTTTTCTCGCGAAAGGAAAGCGGCTTGGCCTGGTGCAGGGCAATCAGGCTCTTCAGGACGCCGGCGACCTCGAGCAACGAGCCGGTGCGCATGCGTTCGGAGTTCTCTTTGAAGCGGTCTTTCCAGTCGCCATTGCTGCCGTTCTCGCCGACTGAAAGCGCGTCGAGAACCTTTTGGATTTCGCCGTTGCGCACCACGCGGCGCAGACCAACGCTGCCGGCGTTTTGGCAGGGAACCATTACCTTGAGGCTGCTGGCTTTAATGTGCAGGAGGTAGAACTTCTCGACCGTCGGCCCCACCGACCGGCTGCTGATCTGCTCAATAACGCCAACCCCATGATTGGGGTAAACGACCTTGTCGCCGATGTGGAAATTCAAGTCCGTACCGCTCATGTTTACACACTCAAGGAAGGCGATAGGTCGTGGGGAGAAGCTGCAACAGATCCTAGTAACTGTTTACTATGCTACTCCCCGGTCAGGCCGAAAGCAAGACAGTTGACGGACCGGCCTCAGGTTCGCCAAGTCAAATTAAGCTATTGAAAACATAATGCGTTAACTCATAGAGCAGGCCTCGGACTGCGGACCTCAGACCTTGGCTCTGGGCTTCTCACGCGCCGGCTTGATGGGGTTATCCAGGAGAACCCGCTTATAATCGGGCTGTGGATTCCAACCGGAGAGCGGCAATTCCAGACGAGCCAAGGGATGAGTTAGGAGATGTTACATCCCAAATCGGGAGCGAGCGAGCGCTTCCGGCCGGGAGGGTACTGGGGCTCGATGTGGGCTCGCGCAGAATCGGCGTCGCCGTATCGGATCCGCTGGGAATCACCGCTCAGGGGCTGGAAACGCTGCAGCGCAGCACGAAGCGGCGCGACTTCGACCACTTGCAGCGCGTGATTCAGGAGTACGACGTGCGAGAAATTGTGGTCGGTCTGCCATTGCGCATGAGTGGTGCTGAAGGGATTCAGTCGGACAAGATGCAGGTCTTCGCCGAGGAACTGCGCAAGCGATTCCGGCTACCGGTGCATTTGTGGGATGAACGGCTCACCTCGGCCGAGGCCAACCGGCTGTTGCGGGAGACCGATCTGTCGATCGAGAAGCGAGGCAGGGCCGTGGATCGGATGGCGGCGGTGCTGATTCTGCAGGGATGGATGGAAGGGCGGGCGAGCCGGTAGAGTCTCTGTGATCCCCAGGGGCTGAAGCCCCGAAATTTCTTGGCGACTTGACGCGGCGCTAAAGCGCCGCTCTTCCACGTTAGCGCGCATCTTCCACGTTAGCGCCAGGCTTTCTTTCAAATCTTCAGGAAGATTTTCTTGCGATCCATGAGCCAGATTGGAATCAGGCACAACAGGACGAAGGCCAGCGAGTATAGCAGTGATGTGAAACTCGGGCCTCCCAGCGGGGCGAAGAAGTGCTGGAAGATGTAATCGTGGCCGCTCTCGACTTGGCCACTTTGCCGGAAATTGATGACGAATTGCAGCACGGCGAAGAACCAGGCAACGATGTAGGCGGCGATCGCGTTGCGGCCGAAAATCAGGAACGGCCTGCTCCAAGTTCGGTTCGACCACGCTACTCGCCAGGGTCTGATGTCTGTCGCCCAATAGCAGAGGGCCAGGCAAACCAGCGCGAATCCTGCGGTGAAGAGCACGTAGGAACTGGTCCAGAGTTTTTTGTTGAGGGGGAACCAGATGCCCCAAGTTCTGCCTGCGACCAGGCCGACCACGCCGAACAGCAGCATTCGGATCAGCTTGGTTTGCGAGCTGTTTTTCGAGCGCAACCACTCGCCGGTAAAAACTCCGAGCAGCGCGGTCGCGATCGCTGGCAGGGTGCTCAGCAGGCCTTCCGGGTCGCGAGTCTTGTCCCAGAGCGTGGTGAGGAATTTGCGATCGAGGTAGGCGGCGAGGTTGGCGTCGGGGTGAAGAAACGGGATGTCGCGGCCGGGAACGCCGTATCCCGGCACCGGGACAAAGCGCATCAGCACCCAATAGCCGACGAGCAGAGCGGCCACGACGACGATCCGGGTTCGAGGACTCGTATAGAGAAATAAGATGGATGCTGCCAGGTAGCAGATGCCGATGCGTTGCAGAACTCCCGGAATGCGCAGCCCAGAGAAAACTGACGGAGCGAGGAGAACCAGGCTGTAGTTCATCGCCAGACCGATGGCGAAGATGATGACGGCACGGCGGAAGGCATGCAGCAGGAGCACATTCCTCGAATCACCACGACGGAGCCGGGATTCGGAGGAGAAGACAAGGGAGACTCCGACAATGAAAAGGAAGAACGGGAAGATGAGATCGGTGGGCGTCCAGCCATTCCACTCGGCGTGTTCGAGGGGCCAATAAGCATGATCGTTGCCGGGGTCGTTGACCAGGATCATGGCGGCGATGGTGACGCCGCGGAACAGATCGAGAGAAGTAAGGCGCGTGGAGGAGACGGAGGGATTAGTTAACGGCGGCACCGTCTGGGATGAAGGAACGGCCGACGCGGACATTTAATCTCCAGTTTCTAGGTCAGTTTCAGGATCGGAACAAACTTAACTGGGGATTGTACTAGGGCTGACTCTAGCGTCCGCGCATGGCTTTGCGGTAGGCCAGGACATTTTTATTGTGCTCTTCGATGGTGCGGGCGAAGCGGTGATGGCCTTCGGCGTCGGCCACAAAGTAGAAGTAGTCGCTTTGCGCGGGATGCAGGGCGGCTTCAAGGGCGCTGCGTCCGGGATTGCCGATGGGGCCCGGAGGCAGTCCGGCATGGCGGTAGGTGTTGTAGGGCGAGCTGAATTGCATGTCGGCGTGATGCAGTTTGCCGGCATAAGTTCCGGCCAGAAGTTCCGCGTAAATGATGCTGGGGTCGGCGTCGAGGGCGATCTTCTTGTCCAGTCGGTTGTAGTAAACGCTGGCGACGAGCGGGCGCTCTTCAGCCACGGCGGTTTCTTTTTCGACGATCGAGGCCATCGTGACAATCCGCTCGATCGGTGTGGGATCATCCGACGCATCCAGGGTAACTTGATCAGGAGCGCAGCCGATGGATACGTTTGGCTCGCTTGGTCCTGGTTCGCCGATCCCTATATATAAGGCCCCCCTGCGGTCCAGCCCAATTCGCGCCGCCTGCTGACGAAAATTGCAGACCATTACACCCGCCATCTGCCTCGTCGTCATCATCCGTGTGAATTGATACGTGTCAGGGAAAAGATAGCCTTCGAGGGATTTTGCATGAGGGGCCAGGTCGACGATCATGTTCGTGTCCGACTGCGCGACTTTCAGGAAATCTTCCGCGGGGCCGAGTCCGGCCGCTTCGACGGCGCGGGCGATGTCGAACATCGTGAAGCCTTCGGGCACGACCACGGTGTGGGAGTAGACGTCGCCGCGGCGCAGGCGCTGCTGGATGTCGAGGATGTTGGCCGGCTTGTCGAAGGCATATTCGCCGGCCTTGAGCGAACGCTTGGGATGAAGGTAGTGCCAGATCACGAAGGCCCGTTCGCTGCGGATGATGCCTGCGTTCTTGAGTTCGGCGGCGATGCGGCGCGCGGAGTAGCCCGGGCGCAGCAGGACGAAAGTCTGCCCGGCAGGTTCGGTGGGTGTGAGCACAGCCCAGGCGAACCATCCGGCAGCTCCAACCGTCGCGATCAGAATGAGCCAGACGATTTTCCGCACAGTTGTTCCCAGTTCAATCGTTACCAGTTCCAGTCGTTACCAGTTCAGTCCCAGTTTAGATGATGCTGGTTTGAGATGTAGCTGCCGATCGTGCGCCGGACTTTGGTAAGCGGCTGAAGTGGGCCTAAAGCAGGCTGTGTAAGAGGCTGATTTTCTTCAGGATGGCAGGGCATTGAGAACGCGGGAGTGCTCTCAGCGCTACCTCCCGGACAGGGTGGGACACTCGCAAAACTGTCCCACCCGCCGTCTGCAACCTTCCGGGCGAGGTATACTCAAATGTCTAGAGGAAATCTTAAATATCTTGATGAGACGTAAGCGCCTTTTCTTAACTCTAACCCTGTTTCTTGCGGTCCTGCCAACCACGGGCTGTTTGTTCCACACCCGTCTTGTCGAAGACCAGTACTCGAAAACCCCGCTCAAAGACTCCACGCAGCAGGGGCTGATCGACAGCATTAACCAGCAGGCCGAGGCCATTCGCTCGCTGAAGGCGACGGTCGACATTGACACCTCTGCTGGAGGTGTGAAGAAGGGGCAAGTCACCGACTACAAGGAAATCCGCGGCTATGTGCTGGCGCGGAAGCCGGGGGCGCTGCACATGATCGGGTTAATGCCGGTGGTGCGCACCAAGGCGTTCGACATGGTCAGCGACGGCCAGGACTTCAAGCTGTGGATTCCTCCC
>JBEKWZ010000309.1:0-5079 GCA_049512555.1 Candidatus Sulfotelmatobacter sp.
ACGGCTTTGGGTTTTCCGCCGGCAATGTCCAACACATAGCAACGATTATTCGTGTGACCGGATTCATTGCCATTGACGATCAACCTTTGTCCCTCGCCGAGGAAGCGGGCCCATCCGTTCTGAATGTGTTCAAGTCCGCTGATATCGACGGGGCGAGGCTGGCCGGCGCCGATGGGCAGCAACGTCATGTGCTGCGGAGGGCCGTCTGAAACTGAAATCGCCCATTTGCCATCCGGCGAAAGGCCGCCCGCGGAACCGTTACCAAGGCGAGTTGGCAGAGAGCCATCCAGCTTGCGCCGCTCAACCGCATAGCCCGGCCCCGCGGCTTCGCTGGCATCCTCAAACAGCACAAACTGACCGTCACGGGAAATATCTTTCGCGACATTCCAATCGTGCCACGAGAGTTCCGTATCTTGGCCCTTGCCCAGAGTTCCGAGCGCCATAGCCAGGCGCTTCGTGTTCAAGGCGATCAAGACGTGGCCATCGGGAGAAATGTCCTGCAGAGTAATTCCCATGGGCAAGTCCAGCAACGTTCTGACCTTGCCGGCCAGGGTCACGGCCATCAGATTGAGGTTGGTGCCTTTCTCGATCGCCGTGAACCAGATTTCTTTCCCGTCGGGGCGCCAGGCAACACCCTGTTCGGACTCCCATTCATGGGTGAGAGTGTGAACAGTGCCCGCGAGGTCCACTACACAGACTACCCCGCGGTTGTCCCAAAGCCCAGGGTGATTCATGAAAGCGATCTTGTCGCCTTGGGGGGAGAACCGAATATTGCTGATCGAGCCGGTGCTCTGATAAAGGACGTTGCCAATGGGATATTCCAAGCGGCTGTGGCCGTCGACATCGTGTACGACGGCGAGTTCGCTCCGTGAGTCCCAGTCCGCCCAGCGCACGTCGGCCTGCACCTCCTTGGGAGATCCTCCGGCCAAGGGAGCACGCGCCAGCATTCCGCCGACGGTTTCGAGTTGGCCATTATGGGTGCCGCGCAGCACGACCGCGAGTTCATTGCCAGAGGAAATAGCCAGCAGGTTGGCGTCAGTTAAATTCAGCGGCTGGGTGAGCGTGGAGTCACCGACGGTAGTAAAAAGCTGCACTGGCTTGCCATTCCATGCCGCGCTGTAGACGATGGACTGGCCGTTGGGGGCGAATCGCGCCGTATAGACGGTGCCCGCGTCGAATGTCAGCCGTTTGTACCCCGGAGGCTTGACCGCAGGATGCAGTAGTTCTGCAAGCGCCAGCAGTGCCGTCGCGGCGGCCACCGCTGCTAACGCCCACGGCAGCGCGGAAATCGTGCGAGTCTTCGGTCGAGGCGAGGGAAGCGTTCTCACTGGCGACGACCCCGAAAGGGTTTGCAACGCGAAAACCAGATCCTTGGCGGACTGGAAGCGGTTCTCCGGCTCCTTCTCCAGACAATGCCGGATGATGTCCTGATATCCGGCGGGGATCGCGACGTCATCCAGTTGCGCGGCGGGTGGTTCCTCGCGCAGAACCGCGGTCATGGTGTCGACTTCGGTTTCGCCACGAAACGCGCGGCTTCCTGACATGATCTCGTAGAGAATTGCGCCGAAGCTGAAGATGTCGCTGCGGTGGTCGACCGGCTTGGCGCGCAGTTGCTCGGGAGACATATAGGCGACGGTGCCGATCAAGGCGCCATGCTTGGTAACCGTGGTGAGGCTTTCGATGGCGCGATTGTCTTCGGCCGGAGCCTGCAGCTTGGCCACACCGAAATCCAGAATCTTGACGCGCCCGTCCCTGGTGAGAAACAGATTTTCCGGCTTGAGGTCGCGATGCACAATCAGCCGCTCATGCGCGGCGGTCAGGCCCTGGGCGATCTGCAGAGCGTAGTCTGCGGCCTCACGCACGGGAATGGCGCCTTCGCTCAGACGCTGCCCGAGGTTCTTGCCCTCGAGCAATTCCGAGACGATGTAAGGCATCGTCCCTTCAAACCCGACGTCGTAGATGGCGAGAATGTTGGGATGGTTCAGCGCGGCAGCCGCACGCGCTTCCTGCTCGAAGCGGCGCAGATGGTCCGGATTATCGCTGGAAGCGGGGCGGATCAACTTGAGTGCAACGTCGCGCCCTAGCCTTTCGTCGCGGGCGCGGAAAACCTCGCCCATCGCCCCAGCACCGATCTTTTCGAGGACCCGGTAGTGCCCCACTAACTGGCCAGTCATAAATAGAAACGAGCGCGCCTGTTGCATGGCATGTTAGGGGCGAAGGCCCACCCCGTCAATAGCTCACTGGGAGAAGGGAAAGACGTGGTCCGGGAGCGCCCCCCCATCTGAAATCGTGTTGGATGGGGACTGGGGCTCTGCTCATGCCTGCTCTGGCCATCGCAGCTCGACTCGTTTTGTGTCCGGTCTGGGGCGCGGGGGCGACGCGGGGGGCGGTTCGTGTTAATTCGCACTCCATAAGCTGTGCTTTGCCGCTCGGCAGCCCGCCTAGCGCCAGCCATAGCTCAGTGTTTCGGCGTAATTTTGGCAGCAAAGGATTGCGCGAGGATTTCCCCATTCCGAATAACAAAGGTGTCGGTCGCGGCGTCGTAAAGATTGTCCGCTGTCTCTGCGCTCCATAGGATGTAAGCGTAGTCTCCCTCGACAGACTGCCGATGCAAGGCGAACGTGGTACCGGGCTTCCCGAACTCTGAGAACATGGCTTGGAAGAGAGGCTTGATTGCACTAACACCTTTCAACGGTCCGGTAGGCATGAACAGGACGGCGTCCGATGCGTAATCTTCGAGGATGCCTTCAAGGTTGCCTTGGCCGAAACACTTCAAATGGTGCTCAAGCACATCCTTCGTAGACGCCATTCCACTGCTCCTTTGTTTACGCTGCTTCTCAGGTCTGAGGTGAATGAGAACGACCTGAGAGCGGAGATCATAGCACCTTTAAGTCGACTGCTGACGTTCCCAATCGGTCACTCATCGACAGGTCAATGAGCGAATTGGCCTGCTAAACGCCAGTTATCCCCTTGGAGGTGCTTTGCTTCAAAAGGAGTTAATTGGGGTCAGGCTCGAGCGCTTCTAGCCATTGCAGCTCCTATCTCAGGCTGTTGGCTTGTCCCAAAAAACGGGGCACCCGCTTCTTGTACATAAGATAGGCCTGACCGAATGCTGCTTCCAAAGTCTTTTCTTCCCGAGGCACAAGTACGAGATTCACAACTAGCAGCAGTGCCATGCATCCCAGAAAAACGGCTAGGCTTCCAAAGAACAGCACCCATCCCAACCATAATGCTAGTTCCGCGACATACATCGGATTCCGCGTAAATCGATAAGGTCCATCGGTGAGCAAGACCGAGGGCACCAGCCCGAGCCTCGCGGCATTTGGTGCATGCGCAATTCCTGTGATCAGTGTCCAAGTAAGGAGAGCCGTGGCAACGCCAACCGGGATCAGTCCGAGCAAATTCCAGAACCCGGGCGACCCGTGTACCCAACCATAGCGATGTGTCAGCTTGGAGATCGCCCACGGAACCGCTCCATGCGCAAGCGGTATCACAATCAGACAGACAAATAGCGCCAGCAGGATAGCCATCCATCGGGGAATGACAATTCCGTTCGGCGGTCCGGTTTTAGGAACTCCAGACGGACTCATAATGGGCACACAAAAGGAAAGTGCTTACGCCGACAGTATAGGCGCGAACCCGAACGACTGAAACGACTAACGTTCGTCGGGCTCCAGCAAAGAAATGCCAGCGGGATTGCGTCACGCTCAACGGTGGCTGCTGATAAATCTCCCACACGCACTGACTGGAATCGGGCAATTCTCAACGAGCGAAATCGCTGGTTGTGTCAACTGACTAGCGGCATGAAGGCTGATTTGCCGCCGTCTCAGTTTCTCGCCCCTGGATCTCTCAAAACACCAACGAAACGATTACCCCTTGGAACACTTCGCGCCAAAATGATTCCCTTTTGCGTGATCCTTTGATATAAACCGGGCTGGCAGAGGCCATGCGCTATGAAACCTAACTCGACTCGAGTGGTCTTCGGCGGGATCGCTGCTGGCCTGGTCATTAATGCGATAGAACTGCTGTTCCACCGAGTGCTGCTCGACAAACAGTGGACGGCCGCCTTTGCAGCATTGGGCAAAAAGCCGACTGGCTGGACCACTTTTATCCCGTCGAACTTCCTGCTGGGCAGCTTTGCAGTGGCGTTGTACGCGTGGCTTCGCCCGCGTTACAGTCCAACTTGGAGGTCAGCCGCCCTGGCTGGCAGCGCCATATGGCTCGCATTTTGGGTGATCCCGACGATGGCCCTCATGCCTTTGAACCTCTTCCCTAACGGCCTTCTGCTTGCGATTATCGGAATCGGTGTTTTTGACCTCCTCTTAGCAGTTCCCGTCGGCATTTGGCTCTATGAGGTACGATAGCGTCGGCTGCGTCCAAAAGCTTTCTTTTTGCACGAGACAAGGGAGCAGCTTGCCGTGGTTGTGGTGTTACGCGCGATGATTGACGTAACATCCCCATTACGCTCATCATCGTGCGCGCGTCAATAGCACGAACAGGTTCTGAATCCGCCCGATAAACTTGGGTCAAGGGAGGTTAATGGCGTGTTAAAATGTGGCCGCTGTGGGCCAGAATCCGCCAACACCGCCGCCTGCGCCGCCCTCGTGTTCTGAGTGCGCCTCGAAGATGCAGCCGGCGGGCGGAGGACCTCCAACCCAGTCGGCCTCGCGCCTGTGGCGTTCGAGTGACGGCAAGACGCGCATCGACCTGCCGCAGACCAGCGTCATTTCCGATCCAGCATCGCAGCACACAATCGTGCTCGATCACCTGAAGAAAGAGGCCAGCATCATCCCGATGACACCGCCGGGAGCTCCTCCCCGTCCGGGTGTGCCGGGAGCTCCAGCTGCGCCGTCTCCTCCGTCGGTGCATGTGCAGGACCTGGGTAAGTCGATGATCGATGGCCATGAGGTCGAGGGCAAGCGCTTCACCATGCCCACGCCACCAACGCCTCCCAAGCCGCCAATGCCAGCGATGCCGGCTGCAAACATGCCAGCTGTGAAGATGGCAGCGCTGAAGATGCCGGGGCTAAAAATGCCCGGGGTGAAGATGCCTGGGGCTCCGGACGCTCCCAAGCCGCCT
>JBEKWZ010000310.1:0-6332 GCA_049512555.1 Candidatus Sulfotelmatobacter sp.
AAACGAAAACAGGAATATGCTGTCCACGGTGAGCACGGCCGACGCCAGCACCATCAGAAAAGCGAGGATGGCCAGGGTGACGTGGTCGCGTTCGCGGCGTAGGGAGAACATCCGCACCACGACGCCGAACAATGCGAGGTGAACCGTGGCCGGCAAAAAGCTGCGCGAAAAAACGAAGTAGTCGGCGGCGAAAAAAATGAAATAGGCGACGGAGAGCGGCGTGGTCCAGCGCTCGGGAATCACGAACTGTCGTTTTCTCGACAGCAGGTAGCCCCGGACGGCGAGAGCGACTCCCACTAGAAAGGTCGAAGGCAAGTCGAGTCCGCCGGTGCTGGCCAGGGTCGCAAAGCCTGTGAGCACAAGTAGATACAGGGCTAGTTCGAAGTAGTGGTCGATCGCCTGCGTCAAGGGGATCACGCCGGATTGGGGCTGAGGCGACATTCGTTGAAGAAGTGCGGGGAAGACGGCCGGTTTCTATTTTCACACAAGCAGCCGGGCCGTCAGCCCTAGATCACTATTGTTCGACAACCGTCACCAGAAGGGAAGGCTTTGCGGCCGGATTCTTGCACCAAAAGTCACATGGCCTTTCAGCCGAGAGAAGGGCGCGCGAGTGCGAGGGCGAGGCGTCCCGGCGAGAGCCGGGTAGTGGGCTACTTTCAATTTTTCTATTGGATGGCGACCTTGTGGCACTATGGGAGCGCGACAGGACGGTGAGCTTATGAATGAACTCGAGCGATGGGCGAATTTCTATCTCCTCACGTCGGCGGCAGCCGCAACCCTGATCGGACTGTTGTTTGTCATCATCACGCTCGGCGCTGAGCGAAGCGTGGAAGACAGCACCGCTAAGATTCGCATGTACCTTACTCCCACTGTTATCTATTTCGCTTCTGTCCTGTTCCTCGCCGCGCTTCTGACCTTCCCGAACCATACTCGACTCACGGCCACGCTTTGCATTTGCCTCGCGGGTGTCGTGGGTTTGGTTTACTCGGGGACCAGTTTAATTGGAGGAGGCGATAAGAAGAGTTTCGAGGAACGGCAGGACCTGATCTCTTATGCGATTGTTCCATTTGTGGCATACGGGCTCGTTGTAGTCGGCGCCGTCCTGATACTCTACCACCCCCAACGCGGCCTCACCTTTGTGGCGGTCGGTATGCTGACGTTGCTTACGCTGGGTATCCGCAACTCGTGGGCCATCGCTATCGACGTTTCCACCCGCCCTCGGCGGCAAAACTCAAAGTAGCCCACAAGCGACCGCCGGCAGGATGCCGGTGCTACAGGCGAGGCTGCGATTGCGGATGCTAGAATGATTCAGGTCAGGCATCGGTCTCACGCGACGTACTCTCGCCAACCCCGCCAGGTCCGGAAGGAAGCAACGGTAACGGGCTCTTGCGTGTGCAGTGGGTCCCCGGTGCCTGGCTTTACCAACTTTTACACGTTCTTTACGACTCTTTTCGCAAGAAACATCTCCTCGCAGCATCAAGTACACAACAGGCAAATCATTCGCCTCGGCCCGCAAGGAGAGATGATGAAGAGTCGCGGTATTTCCCCCAAGTTCGTTCCCCACGTCACCATTCGCGTATCCGGAAAATTATTTCAAGGACATCTGGAATACCTGGAGCAGTTGGTCCACTCGGCGGTTGAATGCCGTTTGTGGCCTCAACTAAATCTGTCGAGCCTGGAGGAGTTGGACCGGGCTGCTTTGTTCTACTTAATCAAAGGCGAAAATCGCGACTTCGACATCGTCTCCTGTCCCGGTTTCATCCGTGATTGGATCGAGCATGAGCGGGATCGTGCCGCCGCTTGAAGGGCGATTCGATAAAGTGAGGCCATCGGGTTAGACATTCTGCTCCTAATTGTTGAGAATACTCAGTTTCATATTTTAGGAGCCTCATTGACTGCACCTACCCGGACTGGACCGATCCGCGCCAAAATCAGTGCCCTAGGAACTTATCTTCCGCCACGAGTTCTCACCAACGCCGACCTCGAAAAAATGGTCGACACAACCAACGACTGGATCATGGAACGCGTCGGCATACGCGAGCGCCATCTCGTGGACAAGGGCGTCGCGGCCAGCGATCTGGCGGTCGAAGCGGTGAAGAACCTAGTCGCGTCGCATCCCTTCGATTTGCAGGAGGTTGACCTCATCGTAGTCGGCACAGTCACCCCCGACATGATGTATCCGTCGACCGCCTGCCTGGTGCAGCATAAATTGGGCATCGTGAATACCTGGGGCTTCGACGTTTCTGCCGGCTGCTCGGGCTTTCTCTACGCCTTGAATACCGGGGTCAAGTTTGTCGAGTCGGGACAGTACAAGAAGGTGCTGGTGATCGGGTCGGACGTGAATTCGTCGATGACCGATTACACCGATCGCGCCGTGTGCATTATTTTTGGCGACGGGGCGGGCGCGGTTTTGCTCGAACCTTCGGACGATGACGAACTGGGCATCCTCGATCACGTGGCGCAGATTGAAGGGATGGGAGGGCAGTATTTATTCATGCCGGGAGGGGGCAGCCTGAACCCTGCCACGCACGAGACTGTCGACAAGAAAATGCATTGCATTCATCAGGATGGCAAGCAAGTCTTCAAGTATGCGGTGAAGAAGATGGCGGAGATGACGGAACGCATTCTGGCGAAGAACGAACTGACCGGCAAGGATGTGGATTGCTTCATCGCCCATCAGGCGAACCGGCGCATCATTACCGCGACGGCGGAGCGGCTGGGGATGCCGTTGGAGAAGGTCATCATCAACATCGACCGCTACGGCAACACCACGGCAGGGACGATTCCGATCGCCATGCAGACGGCGCTCGAAGAGGGACGATTGAAAAAAGGAGACCGGGTGCTGATCGCGACCGTAGGCGCGGGTTTTACTTCCGGAGCGACGCTGCTGCGGTGGGCGTTCTAAGATTCTCTTGTCATCCTGAGCGAAGCGAAGGACCTATGCAGTTTTGCCGGACGCGAGTTGTACAGGTCCTTCGTTTTGCTCAGGATGACAACGCCGTGGTTGCCTCAGACAAAGCCTGGCGTTAGACATTCTTCCTCTAATCCTTCAAAATACTTGAGCCTTCATCTCTAGGAGCTCTTGTTGACGAAACCGATTCGCGCCAAAATCAGCGCCCTCGGCACCTATGTGCCGCCCCGAGTCCTCACCAACGCCGACCTGGAAAAAATGGTCGACACCAACAACGAGTGGATCATGGCCCGCGTCGGCATCCGCGAGCGCCACATCGCGGAGAAGGGCGTGGCTACGAGCGACCTCGCGGTCGAAGCTGCGAAAAAGGCGTTAGCCCAGCGTGGCCTAGAGCCGACTGACATTGACGCCATCATTGTTGGCACCGTCACTCCGGACATGTTTTTTCCGTCGACCGCCTGTCTGGTGCAAGACAAGCTGGGCGCAAAGGGGGCGTGGGGCTTCGACGTTTCGGCGGCGTGCTCGGCTTTTCTCTATTCCTTGCAGGTGGGCGCGCAATTCGTTGCCAGCGGATCGCACCGACGGGTGCTGGTGATTGGGGCCGACGTCATGTCGTCGATCATCGACTACACTGACCGCGCCACCTGCGTGATCTTCGGCGATGGTGCGGGGGCTGCGATTTTGGAACCCGCTGAAGAGGATTCGGTCGGACTGATCGACTACATTCACGAAGTTGATGGCTCGGGCTCGCAGTTTCTCTACATGCCCGGCGGCGGCAGCCTGAACCCGACGAGCAAAGACACGATCGCGAAGCGCATGCACTACGTCCACCAGGACGGCCAGCAGGTGTTTAAGTTCGCCGTGCGTAAACAGACCGAGCTGTGTCAGAAGTTGCTTGAACGCAACGGCCTGAAGGGTTCCGATATCGATGCCTTCATTCCGCACCAGGCCAACCTGCGCATCATCAATGCCACGGCTGACCGCCTGGGCCTGCGGCCTGAAGCGGTAATCGTCAACATAGAGAGCTTCGGCAACACCACGGCGGGGACGATCCCGCTGGCCATGAATACGGCGATTGAACAAGGCAAGCTCAAGAAGGGAAGTCTGGTGATGCTGGCCTCAGTGGGGGCCGGGTTTACCGTGGGCGCCACGTTGCTTCGCTGGGCGTTCTAAATCCTTCGGTAGAGACGTTGCTCGCAACGTCTTCCTGCCACAATTCGAACTGCCGTCGCCATTCAGGGTGCTGTCAGCAGAGACGTAACAAGCTACGTCTCTACGGCATCTCAAAGACCCATGACGTTCGTAACTTCTGCTTCGTCCATTTCCATGGCTTCGACCGGGCGCGGGCTGCTATCGTTTTTGAACGTCCGCCCCACGTGGGGATGCCGGCGAGCGTGTAAGCCAATGATTCGGACCACCATCTGTTGCTGTCTTCTGCTGGTTCTCGGCGCGGCTGGACTCGCCGCCCAGCAGGGGGATCCTCGCGAAAGCAAGTTGCTGGTTCTGGAGCGCCTGTGGAATGAGGCGCAGGTCAACCGGGACGGCTCTGCACTCGATGCCCTGGTTTCGAGCCGCTTCGTGAACACCGAGTGGGACGGCGAGATGAGCAATAAGCAGGAGTTTCTTGCTGATATCCGGGATCCCCGTTTCAAACCTTCCGCTCTCAACATCCAGGATGTGAAGATGAATTTCTTTGGCGACACCGCGGTGGTCACAGGAATTTATCACTCGCAGGGTACTTATCAGGGCAAGCCCTATGACCACGTCGGCCGCTTCACCGACACCTGGGTGATGGACGCCGGCAAGTGGCAGTGCGTGGCCAGCCATACCAGCCTCATCAAGAAATAAGCCGCTTCCACTCAACTGTAAGAATGTGTGTCGACCGGTCTTCGCTGCCCGATCTGCGTGCAGGGTTATGGCCCCATAAAATCTTTTTATACGGAAATCCGCGTCTCCTGCGGGTTGGCAACGATCCAATCAAGCACAACACTGAAGACCATGGAGCCTGCCTCGCCACCTCGTGCATGGAAGGTGCTGCTCGCCTTCGCCATTATCTATTTCGTCTGGGGCTCGACCTTCCTGGCGATCCGGGTCGGTGTACGCGAGGTTCCACCGTTTCTTCTGGCCGGCATTCGTTTCCTGATTGCGGGAGCAGTGCTCTACGGCTGGATGCGAGCGCGAGGGACGCCCTCTCCGTCGACGCGGGAGTGGGGCGCAGCGGCATTTCTCGCGGTCCTGATTTTTGTTTTCGACTACGGGCTGCTGTTCTGGGCGGAGCGGCGAGTGCCCTCGGGCATCGCGGCGGTTATGATGGCGACCATCCCCGCATTCATGGCAATCGGCGAGATTATTGTCCTGCGCACGCAGCGGCTCACCTTGCGGCTGGGAATGGCGCTGCTTCTAGGGATGGCCGGAGTAGCTGTTCTTGTGGGACATTCGAAGAGCTTGGGCGAGGCTTCGGTAGATACAACTGGGGCGTGCGCCTTGATCTTCGCGGCCATTAGTTGGTCGGTGGCTGCTTCTCTCAGCCGCAGGCTGCCTTCGCCCGCCGCCAAAGTCATGAGCTCTGGAACGCAGATGCTTGCCGGCGGCGTAATGCTGATGATCGCGGCGGCGCTACTGGGAGAGTTCCGCGGATTTCACCCGCAAGCGGTCTCGCGCGGGGCGTGGCTCGCGCTGGCCTACTTGATCGTGGCCGGATCGATCGTCGGCTTCACGGCATACGTATGGCTCATTCACCACGAGTCGCCGACCAAGGTGGGCACGTACGCGTATGTGAATCCGGTAGTCGCCGTTCTCGTGGGATATTTCGTGGGAGGAGAAGCGATCGGCCCGCGCACGATTGTGGGCACGCTGCTGGTGCTGGTGAGCGTGGTTGTGATCACTACCACGCCGGGGAAAAAAGCCGGCGCCTCGTCGCCGGACCGAGGAAATGAACTTCCTGAACCTGCTGCGGAACCTTAACGGACCACCGATCCAACGGGCCACTGATCTTGCGGATCAATGACCTTGCGGATCAATGATCTACCGATCAACGATCTACGGCCGCGTCATCCTCTCCGGCTTCACCAGTTGATCGAATTCTTCGCCGGTAAGATATCCCAGCTTCAGCGCGGCCTCGCGCAGGCTTGAATGCTCGACGTGCGCGGTGTGGGCGATCTGCGCGGCCTTGTCGTACCCCACTTTCGGGGCCAGTGCAGTAACCAGCATCAGCGAATTCTTCACATACCAGTCCACTTTGGCGCGATCGACCTCAATGCCGTTGAGCATGTATTCGACGTAGCCGTGGCAGGCGTCGGTGATAAGCGTGACCGAGTGCAGGAAGTTGTAGATGATGACCGGCTTGTACACGTTGAGCTCGAAGTTGCCTTGCGACCCGGCGAATCCCACCGCAGCAGTTGCCCCGTGCACCTGCACGCAG
>JBEKWZ010000311.1:0-5069 GCA_049512555.1 Candidatus Sulfotelmatobacter sp.
GATCAATATTGCCCAGCTTTTCCCTGAGGTCCAGGGTAGCTTTCCTGTACTGGCCAATCCCATGGGACACAACCAATGTTTTAGCCGTTTGGAGGGCGTTCTCAACAACAGTGAACTGCGCGCTCGGCCTCACCGGACGCGAGATCTGGGAACCGAGAGCAAAGCTTTCCGAATCCTGGCGCGCGTCATGGCGAACTCTCCGCGGGAACTGCCAGACACACTGCTTCAGCTTGCGTTGGAACTTTGCCAGGCGGGCACGGCCGGTATCAGCGTGGTCGAAACACCGCCTGGGAGCGAGCCGATGTTTCGTTGGACAAGCTTGGCGGGGTTGCTCAAAGAGCACGCAGATGGCTTCGCTCTCCCAAACTTCAGCCCGTGCGGCGTTTTACTCGATTGCAATGCGCCGCAATTATTCTTATATCCTCCGAGACATTTGCCTTTTCTCAACCAGCTTCCGGTACCCGTCGTAGAAGCTTTGGTGGTTCCTCTCACGGGGGCAGGTCCGACCGGCGCGATTTGGATTCTTTCCCACGACGAAGACATCGTTTTCGATTCCGAAGACGTTCGCCTCCTGACGGATCTGGCTGACTTTACCAGCTCTGCCCTTCGTGTGCTTCAGTTGCTGGATGCGGAGCGTTCCGCGCGACTCCAGGCGGCCAACGAAATTGCCCGACAGTCCGCTGAGCTGAAAGCCCAAGTCGCGGAGCGAAAACTGGCAGAGGACAATCTCATGGAGCTCACCGGCAGGTTGCTTCAGTTGCGAGATGACGAACAAAGGCGAGTGGCTCGTGATTTGCACGACAGCGTGGGTCAGTTACTGGTGGCAATGTCGATGAATCACGGTAGAGCATTGGCGGAGAAGAATCTGAGTCCCATGGCAGCCCGGGCTATCATTGAGAACACAGCCCTGCTGGCCCAAGTCTCCCAGGAAATTCGCACGATCTCTCATCTGCTGCACCCCCCGCTTCTGGATCAGGTAGGATTGGCTCCGGGCGTGCGTGAATATCTCGAAGGCTTCGCTGAACGTAGCCGCATGAAGGTTGGGTTTGAGATCGCAGAGGATTTTGGGCGATTGCCGCGCGACCTGGAGACGGCTCTCTTTCGCATCGTGCAGGAAGGCCTGACAAACGTTCACAGGCATTCTGAAAGCCGCACTGTGACCATACGTATTGTGCGCTATTCACGCCAGGTTTCGCTGGCAATAGCGGACTCCGGGACGGGCATTCCGAGACAGAAAGTCCGTGAGATCGAAGCTGGACGAGCGTCCGGTGTCGGGCTGCGCGGGATGCGAGAACGCGTCCGGCAACTAGGCGGCAGTTTCAGAATTCGCTCGAGTCACAAGGGCACCGTGGTAGCGATCCGGCTGCCCTTGGACCTTACGACGGATTTACTCCAGGACGACTTTGTGGCGCCGGCAGTCTTCGTTGCACCCCGTAGTTTGTCAAACCCGGAGTCGTGGCGGGGAAATCAACCACCTCAACAGACCTCAGACCGCTGATTATCCTACGTAAAAGTCCGCCCAATGATGGTTCGACGCCTTTGCTCTCCCAATTCTGCGGAGATTGATCCCCAGGGGCCAGATTCGAAATACGCATAGCGTCCATCAAAATGACAAGCAACCCTCGCACGCGTTTGTACAACTAAAAGACGCACCAGAATTCCCGCGCCCACAATTGCAGGATGGTCACTAGGTTTGCCGGTGGGCGCGCAGTCCGAGATTGGCAGATGAGTAGCGGCGGATAACTATGCGATGGCGGATGTTAGTGATCTGCTCTACCGAGAATCGTCAGGTGATAGAAAGCGCGATTTTGGAGTGGTCGCTGGAGGTCTGTTGGTGCTTAACGCTGCAGGAAGCTCGCCGCGGCCTTCGACGTGGGAACCATGCGCTGGTGCTCTGCGAAGCGGAGCTGCCCGATGGGACCTATGAGGACGTGATTACGTTGTTAAAGCAAAAGCTGGACCAGATCCGCGTCATCGTCCTGGCCGAGGCGTACTCGGAGGACAGCTACCGCCAGGCGATCGAATTGGGTGCGTTCGACGTGATTTCTGCTCCCTACCGGCGCACCGATGTTCAATGGATTATCATGCAGGCCGTCCAGAGCCACCCCGCTACCGCCGCCACTTCGAAAAAAGGCAGAACCGGGGGAGGCCATCCTTCACTCGCATTCGCCTGACCAGCTGAAAAATTGACCACCACTCAGAAAGATAGACCACGAGCGCTTAGATGGCGGACGATCGCTCGGGCGCGACAGGTATGGTCTGCTCCTTGATTGCGCGACCATTTATCGGGACACACAACCGTCTGGGTATTGACTTTCATCGAAATTCGGACTTGTCCCAGGAGCAACACACCCATGAAGTCCCGGTTAACGTTTTTGTTGACGTTGTTGTCGGCCCTATCCGCCCTTGTGCTGACGGGTTGCGTAAGCGCGGGCGGCGGATCCCACACGCAACCTCAGACCTACCAGTTAACCGTCACCGCCCCAGCCATGGGTGCGGGAACCGTGACCAGCAGCCCAGCCGGGATTAACTGTCCCACCACGTGTAGCGCCAGCTTTAACCAAAATACGCAAATCACGCTGACCGCAACTGCGGGCAGCAACTATTTTTTCGGTGGATGGAGCGGCGGTTGTTCCGGCACCAATACCTGCATCCTGACCCTCGCGGCGGCAGCGAGCGTTACCGCTACGTTCAATCCCGGTGACGGATTGACCGTCGCGGTTGCGGGGACGGGCACGGGAACCATTACTAGCAGCCCGACAGGAATCAATTGTCCGACTACATGCTCGGCGAGTTTTCCGCAGAATACCCAGGTCACGCTGAGCGAAACTCCGGGAATGAACAGTACCTTTACAGGTTGGAGTGGCGCGTGTACAGGAACGGCAACCTGCAGCGTCACCGTGGCTGCGGCGGAATCCGTGACCGCGACCTTCAGCTCCGCGTCTCCTAGCTATGCAGTGACCGTGACTGAGGCGGGGACGGGCACGGGAACCGTGACCAGCAGCCCGGCAGGAATCAATTGTCCGAGTACGTGCTCTGCGAGTTTTCCGCAGAATACCCATGTCACGCTAAGCGAAACCCCGGGAACGGGCAGCACCTTTGCTGGTTGGAGTGGCGCGTGCACGGGAACGTCAAGCTGCAGCCTCACCGTGACCGCGGCGGAAGCCGTGACTGCGACCTTCAGTTCCGGTAACCCCTATGCGGCGCTGAATCACATCATCCTCTTCGCCCAGGAGAATCGGTCTTTAGATCATTACTTCGGAGCAATGCTGGGATACTGGTCGGCGAATGGATATGGGACCAAGGGGCAGACCTTCAACGGATTGCCGCAGTTTAATCCGCCGGTGAACGGCGTAACCCCGGCGCCACCGACGAACCCAGGCTGCGATCCGACCATCACCGATGGGTGCACTCCGAACCCCAACTATCCCGTTAGCTCCTTTCATTTCGCATCCGAGTGTCAGGAAGAGCAAAGCCCCTTCTGGAACGAGGCCCACAATAATTGGGACTACACCAACCAGGCTGATCAACCGGCCGAAAATCCTCCGCCGCTGAACGGATTTGTATACACCGCCGCGTATGACGCCGAATCGCAAGTCCCTCCGCTTATGGATGTCAACGGCATACGAGCCATGGGTTATTTTGACTGGACGGACCTGAATTACTACTACTTCATGGCCTCCAATTTCGCGACCTCGGACACCTGGTTTTCTCCGCTGATGAATCGAACCCAACTCAATCGCATGTACCTGCTGTCCGCCACTTCCGCCGGACATGCGTATCCCCTGGCAGCCCCGGAGGGCCCCCTCGTCAATAAAACTATTTTCGAGGCCCTGCAGAATGCCGGCATCACCTGGAAGATTTATGTCAACTCTGAAGCGACGATTAATCCGATCACCGGTGCCGCATGTAACAACGATATTTCGGACGCGAACGCGGAGTGCCTCATCGAAAGCTCCTATATCAATATGTTCACGTACGAACAGACGATCATCGATAGCGCCGGCCAGACTCCGGACTTGTTGCAAAATATCGTTCCGGTGACGCAATTTGCGGTCGACGCGGCGAATGGGACGTTGCCCCAATTCGCTCTGATTGAACCCGCCTCGGCTGCATCACTCGATGAGCATCCCAACGATCTCGATACTTCTACTCCGTCCGATGTCCAGGCTGGAGCGAGTTACGCCGCCGGTCTGATCAACGACCTTATGGCCGGCCCCAATTGGACGGATTCGGCCATGATTTTCACCTTCGACGAAGCCGGTGGCCTTTACGACCACGTGCCACCGCAACCGGCGACACCCCCTGGCGACTATCTATCGCCAATCGACCTGAACCCCGCTCTCAACGATATCTGCACCAAGCCCGGCCAGGAACTTGGACAAGGAACTTGTGATTTCGCATGGACCGGGTATCGAGTGCCGCTGATCGTGATTTCGCCGTATTCCGTGAAGAACTTCGTCTCTCACAATGTCCGCGACACGACAGCGGTGCTCAAGATGGTTGAGACCCGCTTTGGCTTGCCCGCCCTCACCGCACGCGACGGCTCGCAAACGGACATGACCGAGTTTTTTGATTTTGTGAACAAGCCCTGGGCTACTGCTCCAACGCCGCCCACTCAAGTAACGGACGGTGAGTGCAGCCTGGTTCCGCCAGCCAGTTGGAACGATCCTCCGGCCTTAGTGGTCACAATCGCGGGAGCTACAGGCTCCGGGTCGGTCGCGGGCAATCCTGGGAACATCACTACGTGCACGCCCGGCGGCGACGGTTGTTTTGCCTCATTTGCCTATGGCACCGACGTCACCCTCACCGCAACCCCGAACAGCGGATACACTTTTGCGGGATGGAGTGGAGCGGGCTGCAGCGGCACTGCCACTTGTTCAATTACGGTTACTGCCAACACGTCAGTCACTGCGACATTCACGACGACTGCGGCGGCAGTGCAGGCCAGGATGTCTGGACGGACGCATCCATAGCCAGCTCCTGCTAGGGCCTCCGAGGCTTAGGGATCATTTCACAATGATCCCTAGAGAATGATCGCTAGCAGGCTGCGGAAAAACCCGGTAGAT
>JBEKWZ010000312.1:0-5067 GCA_049512555.1 Candidatus Sulfotelmatobacter sp.
GTTTTGTCGATGAAGGCGCGCACGCCTTTGTATTTTTCGAAATAGGCGGTGATGAATTGTTTGGCTTCGGCGGGCTCGATGCCGAGTTGCTGCGAGAGTCCGAAGGCGGAGAGGCCGTAGACGATGCCGAAGTTAACGACCTTAGCTTGGCGGCGGTGGTCGGGTGTGACCATGAGCGGGGGGACGCCAAATACCTGCGACGCGGTCAGGGTGTGAATGTCGTCGCCGCGGCGGTAGGCCTCGACTAGCAGCGGGTCACGCGAAAAATGGGCGAGTAGCCGCAGCTCGATCTGCGAATAATCGGCGGTGAGCAGAACGTGGCCGGGCTCGGCGATGAACGCGGCGCGGATGCCGCGTCCGAGTTCGGTGCGGATGGGAATATTTTGCAGATTCGGATTGGCTGAAGAGAGGCGTCCCGTGGCCGTTCCGGTCTGGCCGAAAGTTGTGTGCAGGCGTCCGGTGGCGGGATTGATCAGGGCGGGCAGGGCGTCGACGTAGGTGGACTTGAGCTTGGTGAGCTGGCGGTAGTCGAGCACCATGCGCGCGATGGGATGATTTTCGGCGAGCTCTTCGAGCACATCGACGGCGGTCGATATGGTGCGTCCCTTGCCGTATTTCACCGGCTTGGGCAGGTTCATGCGATTGAAGAGCACGTCGCCCAACTGCTTGGGGGAGCCGACGTTGAATTCCATTCCAGCCACTTCGTAAATCTGTTTGGCTTGCGCGGCGATTTCGCGCTCGAGTTCGGTCGACATCTGTGAGAGCGCGGCCGTGTCGATTTTTACACCGGCCTGCTCCATGCGGGCCAGCACCGGGACGAGCGGAAGATCCATTTCTTCGTAGAGTTTGGCTAGGCCGGCCTGCTCGACGTCGCTGCGCAGCGCGGACGCCAGGCGTCCGGTAATGTCGGCGGACTCCGCCAGTTCTTCGGCGAGCTTCAGATTGAAACGGCGCAGAGCCACGTCTGGCAGGCGGTGCGACGAGTACGTGGGATCGAGCAGGTAGGAATAGAGCATGGGGTCGTGACGGACCCCGGCCAAGGAAATTCCGGCCGGATCGAGCGCGTGAATCGCCGCCTTGTAATCGTGGATTGTTTTGGGTGCGCTCGCATTCGTCAGCACATCGCGAAGTTTGTCGGCAACGACTGTGGCGTCGAGTTTCACGATTGTGGCGGATCCTGCCGACGCTGAGATCGCTACGCGCCGGGCCGCGGGCTCTGGCTGCGCGGGCGAGTCGCCCGCGCCCACAAGGAACATTTGCATGTCCTGCGGATCTTCTTCTTTTTCCTTCTCTTCTTCATCCGGCGCAGCGGCGGTTGCTTCGTGTTCAACCGCGACTGCGAGGGTGCCTCCTGCGGGAACGGCACTGAGCACGGCTTCGACATCCGCGGCCGACTTGGCTTCGGTGTATTGGGTTGCGGTCACCTCGACTACCGGGAGCAGTTCTTTCAGCAGCGAGGTGAATTCCAGTTCGGTAAAGAGAGCGCGCAGGTCGTCTATGTTGGGGTTTCCAGCGCGCATGGAATCGACGTCGAGTTCGATGGGCACGTTCGTGTCGATGGTCGCCATACTCTTGCTGAAGAGAATCGCTTCGCGATTGTTCTGCAGCGACTCGCGGTAGGTTTTCTTTTCAACTTCTGCCGCGCGCTCCAGGGCTTGCTCGACCGATCCGAAGCGCTTGATGATCTCGACTGAACCTTTGTCGCCGATGCCGGGAGCGCCCGGAATGTTGTCGATGGCGTCGCCGCGCAGCGCCATCACGTCGACGACGCGCTCGGGAGGCACGCCGAGAATTTCCTCGACTTTCGCCGCGTCGCAAATCAAATTGTCTTTCGGAGGATTCAGTATCTGCACTTGATCGTTGACCAGTTGCATCATGTCTTTGTCGCTGGAGACGACATACACGGGATGCGAGGCTTCGGCGGCTTTGCGGGCGAGCGTGCCAATCACGTCATCGGCCTCAAAGCGAACGACCTCGAGAATCGGAATGCGATAGGCTTCAAGCGCGCGACGAATGTAGGGAACCTGCTGCACTAAGTCTTCGGGCATGGCCGCGCGGTTGGCTTTGTAGCCTTTGTACTCGACTTCGGTGAAGGTCTGCGTTTTGATGTCAAACTTGCGGATGGTGGTGACGGCTTCGGCCTGCTCGTCGCGGAAGGTGGGACCAGCGACGTCGAACACGGCGGCCAGATACTCGGGAGAAAAGTCTTCGCGCAGCTTGCGCAGCATGTTCACGAAGACGTAGGTCGCAGCGGTTGGGAGTCCGGTCTTGGTGGACATGGGCCGCTGCCGCGCCATGGCGTGGTAGGCGCGGAAGATGAACGACATGGTGTCGATGAGATAGATGCGGCCGGGTTCGGGCGTACGCTGAGAGGGCGCGCCGGCTGTGGTTTTGGCGGCGGTGGTGCTGCCGGCAGAAGAAGGCGCCGGCGAGGCCGGTTCCGAGGATTTTTTTCGCGGGGGCAACTCGGATAGTTTAGCAGCAGGTTCAGCAGCAGAAAGAAAAGCGGCACGGCAGCACGGAGGACAGTGCCGATTCGCTAGAAGTCGATGCGGAAGTCGGCCTGCACAAGTTTCTTCCCCGCCTTGGGCGCGTTGTTGCGGAAGACCAGAAAATACTTGGCGGGCTGATTGATGGTGGGGGGTAAGCCGGTGTTGACTTCCTGATCGTGTGCATCGTCGGCGGAAAAGATCGCTTCGCTGTCGTGTCCGTTGAGAAACTCGGTGTACTGCGCCTCGTTCAATACGAGAAATTCCACGTTGGCGGCGTCGGTTGATTCTGTTTCGCCGGGCTTCCCGCCCGCGGGCTTTACGAACGACTTGTAGCTGCCGTGCAGTCGCGGACTGGCGGCGTGAGCGGGAACTTCGAACGGAAGATTCACGATGCTCGCGACGGAAAACGTCTGTTGCAGAATTGGGATGCTGGTGCCGACCACCGATCCTCCGACGTGATCGAGGGCCGTGGCCTTATGAGAAATCGGCTGGAGGGTTTCGACCTTAGCCTGACCTTCGCGCGCCATATAGTTGGCGAGGGGGCCGGCGACCGTGACCGCGTTCTGCGCTTCGTGCACTTCGTCGTAAGTCGCGTTGGTCTCAGCTTCCTGCTGGGCCAGAGTAGGCCCCGCGGGCGCCGGGTGTGGCCAGTGCGTCCACGCGAAAGCAGCGACGAACACCAGGGCACAACCCACCACCAGCCAGTTGACCGACTGCTTCATATCTTCTCCCTGCTCGCTAACAAAATGGTAGCGAGAGGATGGCGGATGCGGTAGCTGTCGATCGATTGGCGGAGTTACTTCGGTTTGCCGTATTCGGTGTTGAAATGGAGCTTGATTTCGCCGCAGGTGCCTTGTTCGGGGGAGTAGACGACACAGGTATCGAAGGGGCGAGAGTAAACGTGCAGGCTGACGGCGCGCTGGTTGAATTCGCGAGGATTCACCACGCGATGCACGGGATCGGCGGGATCGACGGCACAGGGGTGAGAGATATTCATCTCGACGGTGTTGGTGGGCTCGAGGCTGGAACGGCCATGCTGCAGATCCTGGTGGACCAGATGAAAGTTCTCTACCAGCAGGCGGCCGATGGGGACGGCCATCCAGCAATTCTGGTCGCGATGATTGTGCACTGAACTGGCCTGGCCGACTTCCCAGCAGATGGCCATCAATTCGTAGAGTGGCGTGCGGTCGATGAGGTTGCGGGTGTAGTGCTGACGGTCCCAGGTGAGGTAGGGCGCAAGCGAGTCGGCGCTGACTGGAGTGTCCTGGAGAAAGCGGCGAACGGGTTCGGTCGGACCGAAGGCAGATTCGGGCAGTTGCCGCAGGCCTTCGATGAGAGTTTGGATGGAGACAGGATTAACGGCCGTTGGCAACGATGCACTCCGGTGAAAAAGTATAACGCAAGATCCAAAAGGCTTGACGGTTTGCTGAAGCGCCGATCTAAGCACCTCAGTGGCTAAAGCCTTACTGACAAGAGAGCTTTTTATCGCAGCGCTGAAAGCGCTGCGCCACCCAAAAGCGAATCTTCGAGCAAGCTATTGAGGCAGTTTGCGTACCTTTTGGACTCCCGCCGAATGGCTCTCGCTGTGCATCTCTACGGCTGTGTCCCGGCATCCGAAATTTCTTTCGCCTGGCCTTGCGCGACCACGGGATAGACTGCGCCCTTGCGGCGGCGCAGGTCACCGGGCAACTCGGAACGCAGCAGCCACAGGCCCACCGCCACAGCCGCCAGCCACGTGACTGACACCAGCGCGAGTTGAGTCACATCGGCCAGGCGGATGCTGTGACCGGTCACTGCAAGCGGTACGACCTTTGCCACTTCGAAGCTGATCGCTCCGGCAACTGCGGCTACTACTGCTGCTTTCGCCAGCTCTCGCCAGCGCAACTCGCCGAGCGGGACGAGTTTCCGATAGTGCAGCAATCCGGCCAGCGCGAGAAGGTTTATGCCAATCCCGATGTCTGACGCCCACGCCAATCCGACGACGCCGAAGGTATGAAACAGGATGGAATATATAGGCAGCGAGGCCAGCGTAATCACACTGACTGCGACCATGGGCGTGAGCGTGTCGCCGGCGGCGTAGAATGCGCGCGCGTAGAGTCCTTGCGCGGACCACAGCACCAGCGACAGCGAGAACCAGAAGAAATACACGGCGCTGGTCTGGGTGTCGGCAAACGAAAACTTTCCTCGGCGGTAGACCAGATCGATGAGTGGAATGGCCGCGACCATCATCCAGGCGGTCGCCAGCAACGACGCCGCGGAAACGCGGTAGACCGAATCGTTCACCGTCGTGGCAAATTCTTTGAGCTTTTTCTCATTGAACAGTCGCGCAAAAAACGGGAGCGACGCTTGTCCAGTGGCCTGGCCCAGCACGGCAATGGGGACGGCAAACAGGCGCTTGGCGAAGGTGAGCCGGGTAATGTCGCCGACGCCGCTGGCCGCATAGTGGCGGAGAATCCAGTCATCGGCGGTCACCAGAGAAACGCCCAGCATCAGGGGCACCGACAGTCTGACCCACTCGAGAAATGCCGGATTCATCACGTCGAACGAAGGTTTATATCCTGAGCCGATGCGCGCG
>JBEKWZ010000313.1:0-7651 GCA_049512555.1 Candidatus Sulfotelmatobacter sp.
ATGTCGTGATCACCGCGCAGCCGCTCCGGCTCAACGTCACGATGGCTATCGAAGTGGAGACCCAGAAGATTCAAGTCTCCGACACAGCGCCCACCATCGACGTGAATCCTACGAACAACGCCGGCGCAATCGTAATCTCCGGGAAGGAACTCGAAGCTCTGCCCGACGATCCCGATGAACTGCAGTCCGATCTGGAAGCGCTTGCCGGACCTTCCGCCGGCCCCAGTGGCGGGCAGATGTACATCGACGGATTCACCGCGGGCCAGCTCCCGCCCAAGTCGTCGATTCGCGAAATCCGCATCAACCAGAATCCGTTTTCCGCGGAATACGACCAGCTCGGCTACGGCCGCATCGAAATTTTCACCAAGCCCGGCACCGACAACTTCCACGGACAACTCTTTGTAATCGGCAACGACTCGGCCTTCAACTCACCCAACCCTTTCGCCGGCCAGGAGCCTCCCTACGACACGACTCAATACAACGGAAGCATCGGCGGCCCGCTGAGCAAGACTGCATCGTTTTTCTTCAACCTGGAACGCCGCAACATCAATGAACTCGCAGTCATCAACACTCCGATCCTCGATGACGATTTGAATCCAACTACGCTGGCCGAGTCGATTCCTAACCCACGCCAGCGGACTAATCTGAGCCCGCGTTTGGATTGGGCGCTGTCGAAAAACAATACGCTCACCGCACGCTACCAGTATTACCGCGACACGGAAACCAATAACTGCGTGAACCTGTTTAACCTTCCGTCCCAAGCTTGCTCCACCAAGTCCACGGAGGACACCGTCCAAATTGGCGATACGCAGGTGTACGGCTCAAAGATCGTAAATGAGACGCGCTTCCAGTACGTCCGCGACAACAGTAGCCAGAATCCGGGTGACACTAATCCCACGGTTAACGTGATTGGGGCCTTTACCGGCGGCGGCAATGGCGGCGGTGCCCAGAACGACGGCCAAAACCACTATGAGCTGCAGAACTACACCTCGCTCATTCACGGCAATCATGTGCTGAAGTTCGGCGGCCGCTTTCGCGCTACGCAGGATACGAATTACTCCACCGGTGGATTCAACGGCACTTTTATCTTCTCTACACTTGTTCCACAGTTTCAGCAGGCGCAATGTGCGACTCTGCCCTCGCCGCCACCCGCATGCCAGGGTCTGCCTAGCGCAGCCCCCCAGCAACTTACGTTCACCCAGGGGTCGCCGAACGCCGAAGTCACTTACTATGACTTCGAACCGTATGTCCAGGACGATTGGCGGATACGGCCGAATATCACGCTCAGCGCAGGCCTTCGCTTCGAAACCCAGAACGCCATCCACGACCATGGCGACATTGCTCCCCGCCTCGGCTTTGCCTGGGGCGTCCACGGTCGGAGCAGCCCGCCCTTTGTGGTGATTCGCGGTGGTTACGGGATTTTCTATAACCGTTTCGGATCCGGACAAATCCTAGAGGCGGATCGCCTCAATGGCGTGGTGCAGCAGCAGTTCACTATCAACAACCCGACCTGTTTCCCGGGCCTCGACAAGGCTCTCACCAGTTTCTCCGGTTGCGGGCCGACCACTTCCGACTCGTCTGCCACATATCAGATCAGCCCCACGCTGCATGCACCTTACACGCTGCAAGGCGCGGTGAGTGTGGAACGCCAGGTCACCAAGTCGGCAACTGTTTCGGTTACATATTTGAACTCACGTGGTTTCGACCAGTTCATCACGATTAATGCCAACGCTCCGACCCCAGGAACTCCTTGCTATCCCGACTGCATAACTCCGAGCGGTGGCAACCTTTACCGTTACGTTTCCGAAGCCAATTTCAAACAGAACCAGCTCATCCTGAACACAAACATTCGCGTCGGAACCAAACTCCAGCTGTTCGGTTTCTATACTTTTGGCTACGCCGACAGCGATACTTCCGGCGTTTCCAGTTTTCCGTCGAATTCCTACAACATCAGCCAGGACTGGGGCCGCGCTTCGTTCGATGTTCGCCACCGGCTCTTTCTCGGAGGCAGCCTTGGATTGCCGTATCTAATGCGTCTCAGTCCATTCATGGTGGCCTGGTCAGGCGCGCCCTACTCGATCATGTCGCCAATCGACGAGAACGGAGATTTCCAGTACAACGACCGTCCCGGCTTTGTTTCTTCCACCACTTGCCCGGCCAATACAGCGCCGCAAGGCACCATCTATTGCACGCAACTGGGAACCTTCGATGCCTCCGGAGCCGGAAAGCTTGTGCCCATCAACTCCGAGACCGGGCCAGCACACTTCGCGCTGAATCTGCGCCTCACCAAGACCTTCGGAATCGGGCCCAAGATAAAATCGGCCACGAACAATCAGGGCCAAGGCCAAGGTGGTCCCGGCGGCGGAGGTAGAGGCGGCGGTGGTGGTCCTCGCGGCCCGCTCTTCGGCGGCGGTGGTGGATTCAACACGTCATCCAATTCCGACCGCCGCTACAACCTCACGCTCGGCGTCGGTGCCCGAGATGTCTTCAACAACGTCAACGTGGCGAATCCGAATGCCGTTCTCGGCTCCAGGTTTTTTGACGTTTCCAACGCTCTGCAGGGAGGCGCGTTTTCACAGGGCAGTTCCTCGAACCGCCGCATTGAATTGCAAGCTACGTTCGCCTTCTGAGCGGGAGCATTCCTTTCGTCCTATCGCGAACCGCTCATCCCGCTATCCACGTCCTTCCCCGGCCCTACCAGGCCTGGATTGAGAACGGCCTGCTCACCCGAGCGGGCTCGGTGCTGAGCGAACTGCTGCCGCAGGCCAGCCGGATTTTTGTGGTGACCGTTCGTCCCGTGCGCAAGCGTTGGGGATCGAAACTTGTGACTTCGCTGAAGGCCAGCGGCTTCACGCCGCAAGTGATTGCCATGCCCGACGGCGAACCGACCAAGCGCCTTTCGACAGTCGAGGCTCTCGCCGACAAACTGGCCCGCCTGGGCGCCGATCGCAAGGCGGTCGTCATCGCGCTGGGCGGCGGGGTGGTGGGCGACGTCAGCGGCCTGCTGGCATCACTCTACATGCGCGGCATCGAGTTAGTGCAGATTCCCACGACCGTGCTGGCGCAGGTAGACGCCTCGATCGGAGGAAAAACTGGAGTCAATCTCGTTGCCGGCAAGAACATGATCGGAACGTTCCACCATCCGCGCGTAGTTCTGATCGATCCCACGGTCCTGAAGACGCTGCCTGATCGCGAGCTTCGAGCCGGACTCTACGAAGCGCTGAAGTGCGGCATCATCGGAAACATTGAATTGTTTTTGCGCTTTGAACAGAATCGCGCCCGCATCCTGAAGCGCGATCCCGTGGAACTGGAGTGGCTCATCGCGCAATCGGTAAGGCTGAAAGCCGAAGTGGTTTCGGCGGACGAGCGCGAGGGCGGCCTGCGCCGCGTGCTCAACCTGGGTCACACCATCGGCCACGCGCTTGAAGCCGAAACCGGCTACCGGCGCCTGTTGCACGGCGAAGCGGTTGCCTGGGGAATGATCGCCGCCACCAACATTGCGCTCAGTGTGGGCCGTACCGACAGCGTAACCGCTGGCCGCATCGCTGATGCCGTGCTAAGTCTGGGGCGCCTGCCGGAAGTTAATGTCAGCTCGCGGAAAATCTTGGCTCGGCTGCTGTCCGACAAGAAAACGCAGAACGGTGTGGTGCACTTCATCCTGCCTCGCGAAATCGGCAAGGTGGAAGTTGCCAGCGACGTGCCCGCCAGCGCGGTGGTCGATGCCGTCGAAGAATTGCGGCGGCTCTCGCGCGGTGGATGGGTTTGGGGAAAATCGTAAGGACCTGACAAGAGGGAAATATGCAGGAGACAGCGCAGCAGTACATCCAGCGAATCCTGAGCCACGTCGATGGCCAGGACGCAATCAAAGTGCAGCAAACAACCGTGACCAAGCTCAACAAACTTACCCAAGGGCTGACGCCGAAGCAACTGAAGTGGCAACCCGCGCCGGGCAAGTGGTCGATCGCCGAAATCCTCGCTCATTTGGCGGATGTAGAGATCGCGGCCAGTTGGCGCATGCGCCTGATCATCGGGGACAGCGGAACCACGACTCAACCCTTTGATCAGGATGTCTGGGCGTCGGTTTTCCAATACAACCAGCGCGATGTGCAACGTTCTCTGGAGGTTTTTCGGGTGCTGCGCGACAACAATCTGGCGATGCTGAAGGCTCTCCCCGAAGAAAGCTGGGATTATTACGGAATGCACCTGGAGCGCGGCAAGGAAACCATTGCTCACCTGGCGCGGATGTTTGCCGGGCACGATACCAACCATGTGCGCCAGATCGAAAGCATCGTCGCGGAATTGAAAAGCGCAGGGAAGAAAAAGAAGAAGCAAAAATGAGCCGCACGCAAGCTATGGTTGAGGAAAGCGGCAAACCCGCCGTCATCGGCGCGGAGCCGGAAGGCGCCTCTGACCCTCGAGCGGCCGCGCGCGCCGTACGCGAGATGTTTACCGCGATCGCGCCCCGCTATGATCTGCTGAACCACGTGTTGTCGCTCAATATCGACCGCATGTGGTGGCGTCGCACCGCACGTACGTTTCGCCACATTCTGGCCAGGCCCGAGGCCCGCATCCTTGACCTGTGCTGCGGAACCGGGGACATGACGTTCGCGCTGCGTCGGCAAGCAGGAAAGTCTTCAACGCAGATTCTGGGCGCCGACTTTTCGCACGCGATGCTGCAGCGCGCGGCTGCGAAATCGCGATCATCCGAACCAGAGTCGTCGGGACCAGCTTGGATCGAAGCGGATGCCCTGAACCTCCCGCTTCCAACCGCACACTTCGATCTGGTCACATCAGCATTCGGCTTTCGCAATCTCGCCGACTACGACGCCGGGTTGCGCGAAATCGCCCGCGTGCTGCGTCCCGGCGGAGAATGCGGCATCCTCGACTTCGGCGAACCCGGCGGAGTGATGGGAGCGCTGTACCGCATCTATTTCAAGCAAGTCCTGCCTCGCGTTGGCACCGCGATCTCCGGCGTTCGCGGTCCTTACGCCTATCTCCCCGCATCGGTCGAACGCTTCCCACCGCCCAGCGAAATGCTCGAGAGAATGCGGCGCGCCGGATTCGCCGAAGCCACATGGACGCCCTACACGTTCGGAATCGCTGGCCTGTATCGCGGCAAGAAGTAACCCATGGCGGCGGACTACCCGGCATCGCGCAACAGTTTACCCAGCGCCTGAATGTCGTCCGCATTTGCGTCTCCCACGACGAAATATCGCAGCCCGTTTTGAGTCCAGTTCTCCACGTTAAACGAGAGCGTGCGTGCCGCGCCTGCGGGCAAACTCGCCGTTTCTTCTCCTCGACCTCCAAAAGCACGATCCTGAAAAATGAAAACCGAAATCTCGTGCTTGCGGATCTGGTAGATCAGATGCGCTCCGGGCGTCTGCTCGAAATAAGTGACGCGCCCGCCGAGCAGCGTGAACTCCGATCCCTGCAGCTCCGGCAGATTGAAGCTGAAAGGAATCTTTCCCTGAAACCACGGCTTCACCGTATGCCGGTCCGTGGAGACCACGTCCACCGGCGTCGGGCTAGCCAGAGCGGCGACGTGCAGGTCCGCCAGTTCGCTGTAGATCCGCTGCCGGCGGGCGTTCTCGCGTCCCATATAAAAATTCGTTGCGAGCGAGATGATCAGGAGCACGAGAGCGGGCGCCGCGAGTATCTGCCAGTACGAAAAGTGCCGACGCGGTTTCGGCGCCAATGATCTTGCGGATAACGACATCGCCACGCGATTGCGCAACTCGGTGCTCGCGGCGTAGCGCTCCCCTGCCATCTGCAGCGCGCGCTTCATCTGTACTCGTTCCAGAGCATCCGCCGCACAGGCCGGGCACACTCGCATGTGCTCCCCGAGCACGCGGGCCTCTGCGGAGTCGAGTTCGCCATCGACGTAGGAATCGAGCTTGCCGCGCCATTGCTCACACCCCATCTCTGCCTCCCTCACTTTGGTCGCGCAGCAAATCGCGCAGCGCCTTCCGCGCGCGGAACAACCGCGACATCACCGTGCCTATCGGAATAGCGAGCGTCTCCGCAATTTCCTGGTACGACATCTCCTCGACTTCGCACAGTAGCAAGATCTCGCGTGCAGGTACGGGCAACTCCGCCAGTGCCTGCTGCACCAACCCCCGGTCCGCCTGCGCGATCAGGATGCTCTCCGGCGTCGCGTTTTCGGCCGGCAGCAATTGTTCGTCCGTCTCGCCATCGATTGCCACCATGGTCTTCAGTCCTGTGCGCGAACTCAAGAACGAATTTCGCAGGATGCGGTACATCCACGCCCGAAAATTTGTGCCCGCTTGAAACGACGAAAACCCGCGCAGAGCCTTGGTGTAGGTCTCCTGCACCAGATCCTCGGCCTCGGCCGTGTCCTGGGTCAGCCAGCGCGCGAAGTTGTAGAGCTGGTCGAACAGAGGCATGGCCAGTTCTTCAAATGTCGCGGCAGACTCGTGCTCGTTCGGCACCTTCATAAGTAAACCAGTTCCACGCTAATTTATTCCTTCGCTGGCGGCAAATTCTTGCGGGAATAAAGTCAATCCTCTCCGGTTATCAGGGATGCAAGAACAAACCACGCAACCGCAGACAGCAGAATCAAGGAGGCATTATGAAAAAGCTACTGCAATGGCTCACGAATCCACCCACTGACGGACCCAAATCAACCATCGCGCTGCGTCTGATGGCCGGAGGGGTTTTTCTGTGGGAAGGAATTCTGAAATTCGTCTACGCCAATCAGGGAATCGGCCGCTTCACCAAACTCGGCATGCCCCTGCCCCATTTGACCGCCGACTTCGTGGCATGTCTCGAAATCGTTGGCGGACTGCTTCTGCTCTCGGGCCTGCTAACTCGGCTGATTGCAGTCCCGTTCATTTTCGAGATGATCGTTGCCATACTCTCGACCAAAATTTCGCTCTACCTTGGCACCTCGCCTCTGCCGCTTCCAGCAGCGCCACCGAAAGTGGGAATGTGGGCGGTTCTGCATGAAGTCCGCTCCGAATATGCGCAGCTGCTGACGGTCCTGTTTCTGATGATTAACGGACCGGGCCGTTGGTCGCTGGATGCTCTGCTCAGCAGACGGCAAGAGAGCCGTGTTCAGGTCGTAGCGGCCGCGCGGCGAAAGGAATCCGCGAACGCGTCGGCAATGGTGTAGCGCATCACGTGCTCGTATTCCGGGCCCAGGAACCGGCGCAGGCGGTCAGTATTCATGATGTATTCCCCGGTCATGTAGGGAACCGCATCGGGCGGGATGGCCGAAATTTTCTGCCACCACAGGAATTTCAGCACCTGCCGCATCGCCCACTGTCCCGGGACGCGCACCAGCTTGGCCCGCGCCATTTCCACGCAGCGGCCGAAGAAAAGAGGGTCGCCGCGGCCCGCTACGTTCAGGACGGTCAGCCGTTGCGTCTCCGGTTCCCGCTGCAGGATGTGCCGGACAAGCCGCGCCATGTCGTCGACGTGGACAAACTGGATCTTGTTATCGAGATATTGCTGGCCGCGTGGCAGGATGCAGGGGAGCCGCTTGCCCTCGGCGCGCATTTTCTCGGCGCGCGCGCTCTTGCCGTTGGGCGTGCCGCGGAAGGCGCCGATCAAGTAGTTCTCGACGCTCGCTCCGGCAAAAATGTGCGGCCGCAAAATGTACACGCTGCATCCGCGGAGTGCGTGGGAGCGC
>JBEKWZ010000314.1:0-5060 GCA_049512555.1 Candidatus Sulfotelmatobacter sp.
AGGGAAGGTCGGGCCATTTCCCCTGCTGATAGTGTCCGGAGGCTTGATAGGCGAGTGTGGAATTGAGAACGATCCCATGAACGACCAGGAAGCCGCCCATGCGCAGAAAAAAAGATCGCTCGGTCGGGTTGAAACTCAGCAGGCCCCGAATCAGGAAACTTGAGGCGACCAGGCCAAAGAAGAAAATCCCAGCGTGCAGCGCGCGGACCTGCATGGCCTGGCCGGCAACCTGCCATCGCGAAGGCACATAAATCTGCGACAATTCCACCGCCAGCGCAAGCGTGCACACCTGCACGAAGTCGCACACCCGCAACCAGCCATATCCCCGCCCCGGGTCCCGTGGACTCAGGAACAGCGACGTCATGAGTGGGACAACCCAGAAGAAAACCAGCGCGTCACTCGGCCAGAGCGTACCGAGGGGGACGTGCAGATAGTCGTAATAGTCGGTGTAGAGGGCCTGCCCAATAAATGCAAGGAAGACGGAGAGGGAAACCAGACGCCAGACGCGCCTGCCAAATGGCCCAGCCTGGCGAGAAACGATCCAGCAAAGCACTGCCGCCACTAGCGGTGCTATGGTGTCGATCCAATCGCCCCATAGAGAAGCAGTCTCAGTACCGTACCGGAAGACCAACACTGCCCCATGCACCAGCATGAGAATTGCCGCCGCCGCAATTGCGGACGAGCGCACTTTGGACATTTCTCAGACTTCTCCAGCGTATCGCCGACCCACCCGCGAGTACGCATTCGGGCCCTGTGTTTAGGGTACTCCGTATGAGCTCACAATTGGTCAATAGAATCAAGTCCTTCCGTGGTCCGAGGGGCGCGGATTGGAGGTTCCAGAGAGCTGCCGTCTTCCGATGACTCACTTCTCTTGTGAAATTGCCGTCCTCTGCGCCCAGTCCTGCAAGGTCGTTTGTGAACCGGACATTACTTTGGTTGCAAATCGTCTGCCAACTTTTTGCGCTCTTCCACTTGCCAAGTGCCCGGCTTTTGCCTAGCATCCAGATTGAAAGCCGGCCTGCCGGGTTGGTGATGACGGTAACCGATTTTTGAACCAATGCTGAATGAACGGGAGCTCGACTCGAACTAAGATCCGGTGAGCAACGCTGCGCCATGCGCAGATGCCTAAAGGGTCTCGGCGGGCACCCAACGTCTACCGACGGGTTCATTCTCGGCCCGTCACACGGCACAGTGGGTCGGCTTGCTTTCTTGTTTGATGATTAAGTCAGATGATTATGTGGGGCGGGCACTCTTGCCCGCCAGGTTCTGATCGTGCCACCTCACCAGTGTGATCTCCATTCCCTGTTAAACTGGGGTAGTAGCGAATCTTTCGGCACGCGCATCTAAATAAACTGTGTATCCACAACTATTTCATCTAGGGAAGTTTTTCCTGCCGACCTATGGATTCCTGGTCTCCATGGGCGTTCTGGTCGGACTCTGGATCAGTGTGCGAAATTCCGAGCGCCTCGGCATTGATGGCGACAAGGCGTGGAACCTGGGCATTCTGGTCGTGCTCTGCGGCATTCTCGGAGCCAAGGTGCTGTACATCATCAACCAGTGGATCGAAGGCTCATTGCGACCCAGTGAGATCTTCAGCTTGTCAACTTTGCAAGCTGGCGGAGTCTTCTACGGAGGCCTTATAGCCGCATTGCTGGCAGCCGCCTGGTACGTGCGCAAGCACCATATGCCGCCTCTAGGAACTTGCGACGCCTTTGCGCCGGGCCTCGCCCTGGGGCACTCTATCGGCCGCATTGGCTGCTTCGCCGCCGGCTGCTGCTACGGCAAAGAGACGCACCACTGGTGGGGCATAACCTTTACCAATCCGTTGGCCGCGGAGATCACCGGGACGCCTCTCGGCAAGCCCCTCGAACCAACTCAACTGCTCGAGTCGGCGGTCGAACTGGCCAACTTCCTCTTCCTGATGTGGCTGCTCAAGCGTAGAAAATTCGACGGACAGATAATCGGCGCCTTCATGTTCATCTACGGCGTCGCTCGCTTCTTCATAGAATTTCTACGGGGCGATCCAGATCGCGGTACCCTGTTCGGCGGAGCCATCACGGTCACCCAACTGATTGCGATTGGATTAGTGCTCGCCGGCGGATTCATCTGGTGGCTGCGTCCCGGCTCCAAGCCGGCTCCGGCGCAGACGGTCGGCGCTACACGGTAACCCAGTCCCCTCGCCGCGACGATACTTGCAACGGCCTGTAGTATGCTTCCCTCCGCATGCCCGAAGCTTTCCCAGTTCTTATTGGCGCTGGTCCCGACGATGCCGGTCAGCGCCTTGACCAGTTTCTGGCATCGCATCTGGACGTGAGCCGGGCGCGGGTGCAGCAGCTCATCTCCCAAGAGAAAGTTCTGGTGAATGACGAGCCCGCCAAGGCCTCGCTGAAACTGCGCGGCGGCGAGCGCATCAGCGTGCTCGGGTCGGCCGAGCGGCCGCCACTGCGCGCCATCGCGGAGGAAATTCCACTCGACATCGTCTACGAAGACGACGACCTCGCCATCATCAACAAGCCCGCCGGGATGATGGTGCACGCCGGAGCGGGCGCGACCGGCCCAGACGGGGAAGACCAGCGCAATCGCGGCACTCTGGTGAATGCGCTGCTGCATCATTTCGCGACGCTGTCGGCCGTGGGCGGAGAGATGCGGCCAGGCATCGTGCACCGTCTCGACAAGGAAACCAGCGGGCTGATCATCGTGGCGAAAAACGACGAAGCCCATCGCCGCATGGCTGCTCAGTTTGCCCGCCGCGAAGTGAAGAAGACTTACATTGCGCTGGTCCACGGCTGGCCCAAGAAAGATCACGGAACCATCACGGCCAGCATCAGCCGCGACCGCCTGCGCCGCATACGGATGACTACGCGGGGCACGGGCGGGCGCGATGCCGTCTCACACTACACGGTCGTCCGCCGGCTGGAGTCCGCCTTTGGCAAGTTCACGCTCGTCGAAGTGAAAATCGATACCGGCCGCACCCACCAGATTCGAGTCCACATGGCGTCGCTGGGCCACGCGGTGGTGGGGGATGCGCTCTACGGTGCGCCGCGCGAGATGCGGGCGCGACGCGGCCGCGCCACGGACGAAGGTGGCGCGATTTCGCTCTCGCGAAATTTTCTGCATGCCGCGCAGCTGGAATTGATTCATCCCCGGACGGGGGAAAAGATCGCGTTGAAGAGCCCGCTTCCGCCGGAGTTGCAGGCTTTTCTGGCGATGGTAGAGCAAGACGCGGTCAACGACACGGCTCCGAAGGGCGGTTGAGGCTCATTTCGGCGCAGTTGAAGCCCACGCTGGGTGGACGGATATAATAGTTCCGATCAGATGGAAACTCTAAAAGCAAGATGGATCATGGGTTCAGGACTCTCTCTGCTGGTGCTTCTGGCAGCGAGCGCCACTGCACAGTCGGCAGCTTCCCCCACCACTCCCGCAACTGCTCCCGCTTCTACGACCGCGGCGCCGCAGGCGCAGCCTTCGACAGCTGCACCCGCCAGCGGCACGCCCGCCGCACAGGGGCAAAAACCCACCGATCCGAGCGCTGCGCCTGACGACTCGGTTGCGACAATCGTGGTGCGGCCCAACGAAGTGAACGTCGTGTTTACGGTAACCGACAAGCATGGCAAGCGCGTCACCGACCTCAAGCAGGCCGATTTTCACGTTCTGGATGACAACAAGGCCCCGGAAGCAATCCGCAGCTTCCACGCCGAAACCAACCTGCCGCTGCAAGTGGGATTGCTCATTGACGCCAGCAATTCCGTGCGCGACCGGTTCAGGTTCGAACAGGAATCGGCTATCGAGTTTCTCAACCAGACGATTCGCCCGCGCTACGACCAGGCGTTTGTAGTTGGTTTTGACGTGGTCCAGGACCTGGTGCAGGACTTTACCGACAACCCCGAATTGCTGGCTCACGGAGTGCACGAACTGCGTCCCGGAGGCGGCACAGCGCTCTACGACGCGTTATTTTATGCCTGTCGCGATAAATTGCTGAAAGCCCCGAAGTCGACTACGGTGCGCCGCGCCATCATTTTGCTGAGTGACGGCGAAGACAACCAGAGCCACGTCACGCGCGAAGAAGCGATTGAAATGGCGCAGCGCGCCGAGGCCGTCGTCTACACCATCAGCACCAACGTGAGCGGGACGAAAGCAAAAGGAGACCAGATTCTGGAACGCATTGCCGACGCCACCGGCGGACGTGCATTCTTTCCGTTCCAGATTCGCGACGTGGCCAATGCATTTGCTGAGATTCAGGACGAACTCCGCAGCCAGTACGCCATCGCCTACAAGCCGGCAGACTTCAAGACCGACGGCCATTACCGCACCATCGAAATCGTCACTGTCGACCGCAAGAATTACCGGGTGCGCTCGCGCCGTGGGTGGTACGCACCCACGCAATAGCAACCAGACAACGCAGCGCCTGCTTCCGATCGAATGCTCCGGAGGAATCGACCAACCGCATGCCGGGATATTCAGGAACGCCACTTCCGAAGAAACTGGGAATCAAACCCGGCCTTAGTGTGGGGTTCGTGGATCTGCCTTCCGAGGTGCGCGCGGAACTGAGCACCGAATTGGCCGCATGCGAAATCGTGAGCGACAGAAAGACTCCTCTCGACTTCGCCATGGTGTTCACAAAATCTGAAACGCAGCTGACTAAAGAATTCGAGCGGGTCGCCAAGCGGCTGGCTCCCGCGGGAATGCTGTGGGTAAGCTGGCCGAAAAAAAGCTCTGGCGTGGCCACGGATTTAGACGACAATGTCGTGCGCGAGATTGGCCTGGCCGCGGGCCTCGTGGACGTGAAAGTGTGCGCGGTCACGGACGTGTGGTCGGGACTGAAATTTGTGCGGCGCTTGAAGGACCGCTAAGAAAGAATAGGAGCAGGCGAAAAGATCGGCGCTTGCGGAGGAATCTAGCATGGTACGAGTGGGATTAATCGGATTCGGCCTAGCGGGGCAGGCCTTTCATGCGCCCGTTATTCGTGGCGTCGAGGGCATGGAACTCGCATGCATTCTCGAGCGGCATGGCTCGAATGCCCAGAAGAAATATCCTGAAGTTCGAGTGGCGCGCACGCTCGA
>JBEKWZ010000315.1:0-5058 GCA_049512555.1 Candidatus Sulfotelmatobacter sp.
GGAAGTTGCGCAAAAATATTTTCTCGATCCAACCTTCGGCGGTGCACTCGTGACCGGACAGCGCAATGTCTTTACCACCACCGAAGACCTGACGGGTATTGCTTTCGCCACCGAGCCGCGGCATCTTTCACCCATCGTGTCGCGCCTGCGAGCTGCCACCAGCAGCAATACCGACACGGAGTGGGACCTCGATTACGACTTTCAGCTGGGACGCATCAACGCCAGCACCTTGCTGGTCAACTACAATCTGGGACCTTTCACCGTAGGCGGCGGGGATGCATTTCTGCAGATTCCGCAGCCCGTTTCCACACCCTTCACCCAAACCGAAGGCAAGTGCAGCTCCACCATCACAAGCCAGCCAACCTGCAAGTTCAACCAGTTCCGCGTGGCTCTGGGCTTCGGCGGCCTGACCCGCCGTGGGGTCAGCGCCGCCGCCAGCGTGGGCTTCGACTCCGAAACCCGGCAGCTGCAGTTCGCTACCGCGCAAACTACATACAACTGGGATTGCTGTGGCATGACGCTGGAATACCGCCGCTATTCCATCGCAAATGTGCGCAACGAAAATCTCTTCCGCTTCACTTTCACCCTGGCAAACATCGGCTCGTTCGGAAATCTCCGCCGTCAGGAACGCCTGTACTAGCCGGCCTCGGCGAAGAGAAGTGTGGGTTGGACTGGCGCTGGTTCTGGGTTCGGCGTTGGATTTGGTGGCGCTGGTTTCGGGTCGCGCCGGTTTTAGGTCGCGCTTCGGGCTGCGCCGGCTGTAGGGGGCGCCTGATTTTTGGGTGGTTTCGGGTTTTGGGTGGCGCAGCGCTTCCAGCGCTGCGATTGAGCTCCGCGCGTCAGCGAGGCTTTAGCCTCTGAGGTACCTCAGCGGTTAAAACCGGATTCCTGCAAGACCCTGACCGCAGCGCTGGAAGCGCTGCGCCACCCAAAAGCACTTCAGACCTGCTGAGCGCCGTGCTGGTACCATAGTGGCCATGGAGTCCCACGAAATCCCGATCGGCGTCAAAGATTCTCAGCTGCAGACTCATCTCCGCCAGTTGGGCCGGGTGCTGGTCGCCTATTCTGGCGGCGTGGATTCCGCATACCTCGCCTGGGCCGCTCACCGCGCTCTGGGAACCGGCATGCTGGCGGTGATCGCCGATTCTCCCAGCCTGGCGCGCACTCAGTTGAGCGACGCCGTCGCCTTCGCCAGCGAACAGCAGATTCCCGTCGAAGTCATCTCCACGTCAGAACTCGACCGCCCCGAATATATCCGCAACGACGGCCAACGCTGCTTTCAATGCAAGGACGAACTTTTCGCAGTGATGGAAACTCTCCGCGCCGCGCGCGGCTTCGACGCGATTGCCTACGGAGTGAACCTCGACGACCAGGGCGACTTCCGTCCCGGGCAGCAAGCGGCCCGGCAGCACCACGTCGCCGCCCCGCTGTTGCAGGCAGGTCTCACCAAGCAGGAAATTCGAGAACTGGCGCGCCAGGCCGGCCTGCGCATCTGGGACAAGCCCGCATCGGCCTGCCTCTCCTCGCGCATCGAGTACGGCCGCCCGGTCACGCGCGAGGCTCTCGACGTGGTTGAGCGCGGAGAGGACGCGGTTCGAGCTCTCGGCTTCCGGCAGTTCCGGGTTCGCCATCATGGCGACATCGTCCGCATTGAGATTGCCCGCGAGGAACTGGAACGCGCTCTGAATCCCGCAATGGCAGCTCAGTTCACCACAATCTTCAAAACCCTGGGGTTCAAATTCGTCACCCTCGATCTGGAAGGTTTCCGCTCCGGGTCGATGAATTCGCTGCTGCCCGCCGAGCAACTCCGCCGCACCGGCTAGCGGTCGCCCCGAACGAACCGCTGCGGGCTGACCCGCATTCGCTGTGAGATAATCGAGAAGACGAAAAAGCGATGCTGAGGCGGTTCTTGGTGACATCAATTCGACGTTCGCTGCTCCTCCTGCTTCTGGTTTGTCTGGGTTGTGTCGCTCAGTCCGTGCCGCCCGACGTGGCGCACAAGATCGAGCGCCAGGTACGGGCCTTCTACAACATCCCTATTGACGTAAAAGTGACGGTTGGCGCCGTTACTCCCAGCACCGACTGGCCAACGTTTGACAAGGTTTCTGTCAGCATCGACGGCGGCGACGGCAAGCCCAAAGACTTCGATTTTCTGTTGTCCAAGGACCGCACCACCCTGCTGCGCGTGAACAAATTCGACTTAACCAAGGATCCGTTCGCAGAGCTGATGAGCAAAATCAACGTCAGTGGCCGGCCTTCCCGGGGAGCGAAAACCGCCAAGGTTGTGCTGGTGAATTTCGACGACTTCGAGTGCCCGTTCTGCTCGCGCATGCACGAGACGCTGTTTCCCGAAATTTTCAAGGAATACAGTGACCGGGTTACTTTCATTTATAAAGACGACCCGCTGTCGGAGATTCATCCCTGGGCGATCCATGCCGCGGTTGACGCCAACTGTCTGGCGGCGCAAAGCGGCGATGCCTATTGGGATTTCGCCGACTACATTCACGCCAACAAGCAGGAGGTCGACTCGGAACGCACTCCTGGCGCGCGCTTCGCAGCCCTCGACAAAATGACGCTGCTGCAAGGACAGAAACACAACCTGGACGATGCGAAGCTGCAATCCTGCGTCAAGAATCAAAACGAAGATGCGGTCAGAGCGTCCATGAAAGAAGCGGACGACCTTGGCATCAACGGAACGCCGGCGATTTTCATCAACGGCCAGAAGCTTGACGGCGCAGTTCCGATCAGCGAGGTACGCGCCGCACTGGACGCAGCTTTGAAAGACGCCGGGGAGCCTGTGCCGCAGCACCGTCCGTCGGCCCCGGCGCCAGCATCCAAGTAACTTGGTAATGTGCGGAAGTGGCTGGCCGCTTCCGCGGCCTGGATTCTCGTTTGTAGTCGCGGTGTGTGGAAACGGAGAACATTCTTGAAAACAACTTTATCGTTTGCCCGGTTCGCCACGGCGCTCCCGGCCGCCGCACTGCTCGCAGCCCTCATCGCCTGTAATTCGCCAACGGGCGGCGACGTGATGGCGACGGTGGACGGCCGTAAAATTCTCCGCACCGACGTGGACAAGTATTACGACAGCCAGGTGGCTTCCGCCCAGCAGGCCCCCACCGGCGAGCAGGCCACCGCGCTTCGCCTGAACATTCTGCACCAGATGATTGAGGACGAAATCACCATGCGGCGCGCCGAAAAACTCGGCCTGCTGGCTACCGATGAAGAGGTTGACCGCAAATACAACGAACTCAAGTCCCCCTTCACCCAGGAAGAATTCGACAAGCGCCTCAAAGACAGCAAGCGGACCGTCGCCGATATTAAGCGCGATATCCGACGCTCGATTACGCTCGACAAGGTAATGAACAAGGAAGTTTCGTCCAAGATCAGTGTCACCGACCAGGACATTACCGACTACTACAACGCGCATAAGGGCGAGTTCAACCTGATTGAGACGCAATACCACCTGGCCCTGATCACGGTGACTGCGGCGCCCAACCCGCAGGCCCACGACCAGAACGACAAGGCGCAGAACGAAGGCGACGCGCGCAAGAAAATTCAGATGATCGCCAACCGCCTCGACAGCGGAGACGACTTCGCAACGTTGGCAATGAAGTACTCTGAAAATCCGGAAACGTCCGGTAATGGCGGGGACATTGGAACTTTCCCTGAGTCGGGTCTCAAAGGAATAAACGATCCCGCAACGCGCGAAGCCATTATCAAACTCAAACCCGGCCAATACAGTCCGATCATCAGCGTGATCGATCCGGCGTCGAAAAGGGCGATGGAGTTTCGAATCGTGAAACTGGTATCGAAGGAACCCGCGGGCCAGCACGAACTGGCCGATCCGCGAGTGCAGCAAGCCATCCGTTCGCAGCTTCACGATCGCCGCGAGCAATTGCTGAAGGCCGCTTATTACGAGGTCTTGCGCGACTCCGCCAAGGTGGAAAATTTCTACGCGAAGAAAGTGCTCGACAGCAACGGAATCGAAAAGTAGCTAAGCTCGATTCGCACCTAGCCTTGAAAGGGCGCGGCTTCCAGCCGCGCCACCCGAAGCCAATAATAATGCGGGCTTCAGCCCCTGAGGGAATTTCTCTTCCACAGAGCCATCGACGAATCCAAGTCTTACTCCACGATGGCCAGCACATCCCCGGCGTTCACAGCCGCGCCCTCGCCGACCAGGATCTTCTGAATCGTTCCCTTCTTCGGGGATTTGATTTCGTTCTGCATCTTCATCGCCTCGACGACCACAACACCTGCACCCACCTCGACCGCATCGCCCTGGCTCACCATCACGCGCACGATCTTGCCCGGCATCGGCGCGGTCAACTTCTTAGGGCCGTGATCATCGACCGCCCGCACCCGCCCCCGCAACGACCGCGGATCGCGGACTTCCGCGGCAAAGCGCGCACTGCCCACCCAAAGATGCATCTCGCCAGCCACGCGTTCGCACTTCACTTCGTAAGCCTGGTTGCCGATGCGCAGAGACAGCACATCAGGGCGCGCGAGCACGGCGTCGACTTCAACCTCGCGTCCATCGACCAGACACGACCACCCTCCCTCCGCCCGATCGAGATCGAGCCGGTAGTGCTTGCCGTCAATGGTGATGTCGTAGGTCATGCGAAGCAGTGGCTAGTGGCCAGTTGCCAAAACTAGTATCGTAGATCGCTTTGGGAAGGACATGGCTTTAGCTGTGCCGTCGCGCGCCAGAATAATGTGGGCTTCAGCCCCCGAAGTTCGCCACACAGCGAGAACGTTCCATCCGACAATCTGGCTGACCCTCAACGCGTCCCTTCCTTACGCGCTGCAATCTTCCAGTTCGACGCAGCCCTCGTATTACTATTCGCGGAGTCATTAGCCGCCGGCCGCTCGCCCGCTCCTGCGCCGGCAGCGCCCAGCACGGCAAATATCCCAGCGGCAATCACCGCAACTTCAATCGCCTTGGGATCTGTCGGCGCTTCAGTTCGCTTCTGCTTCAAGAGTCGATCAAGAAAACCAGTATCCAGCTTCGCTGCGCGAAAATCAGGATCGCTCAGAATTCGCCGAAACAGGGAAATATTT
>JBEKWZ010000316.1:0-5055 GCA_049512555.1 Candidatus Sulfotelmatobacter sp.
CGTATCCCGCGCAACCGTGAAGCGCCATTGGAACCTGTCCAAGGCCTGGCTGGCTCGTGAGCTCAGCAGCGGCGACGAGTGAGGCGACCAGTGAAGATGCCTGAGAAATGGGACCAGGTGAAGGAACTGTTTGCCGTCGCCCAGGATCTCGATCCCGGGAAGCGCAGCGCTTTCTTGCGCGAAGCCTGCGCCGGGGATGACTCCCTGCGCGCCGAAGTTGAATCGCTGCTGTCGAGCTTCGATAGCGCTCCCACTTTTCTGGAGGATTCTCCCGCCGCTGATCTCGCTTCTGTAACGTCGCGTGCTCTCACTGGAAAACGAATTGGATCGTACCGCATCCTGCGCGAGATTGGGCAGGGAGGGATGGCGGTCGTCTATTTAGCCGAGCGCGCGGACGATGAGTATCGCAAGCAAGTCGCCATCAAAATGCTGAAGCCGGGGACTGGCAGGGATGAAATCCTGAGGCGTTTTCGCATCGAGCGCCAGGCCCTCGCAGAACTGGATCATCCCAGCATAGTTCGACTCATCGACGGTGGCAGCACCGAAGATGGCTTGCCGTATCTGATCATGGAGTACGTCGACGGCGTTCGTATCGACGAATACTGCGACACCCACAAACTGCCGATCACGGAGCGTTTGCAGTTATTCCGTGCCGTGTGCATGGCCGTGCAATATGCCCATGAGAACCTCGTCATCCATCGCGATCTGAAGCCGAGCAACATTCTGATTACCCCGGAGGGCGTGGTTCGGCTGCTGGATTTTGGCATCGCCAAGGTACTCAACCCGCAATGGTCCGCGGACACGACGCTCACTCGAACCGATGGCCGTGCGATGACGCCGGAATATGCGAGCCCGGAGCAGATTCGCGGGCAGGCGATCACGACTGCTACCGATGTCTATTCTTTAGGCGTATTGCTGTTTGAATTGCTAAGCGGCCATCGACCTTATCGCTGCACCGGCCAGTCTCTCCTGGAAGTGGAGCGAATGGTTTGCGAGACGGAGCCGGAAAAGCCAAGCACCGTCATTTATAGGAAAGAAGAAAACGGATCTGACTCAGGCGATGCAGGTCCTCCAATTACTGCGGAGCGGGTGAGCAGCCAGCGCGGCCTGCAGCCGGCTGAACTGCAGCGCCGGCTGCGCGGCGATCTTGACACCATCGTGATGAAGGCGCTGGAGAAGGATCCGAGCCGCCGCTACGGCACGGCGGCCGAGTTGGCAGCCGACATCGACCGCTATCTATTCCACGAACCCGTGCTCGCACGCCCCGCCAGCGCTACCTATCGGACTCGAAAATACGTCCGTCGTCACCCCGTTGGCGTCACCGTCGCTGCGGGATTAGTGCTGCTGCTGGCCGGATTTGCGGTCATGCAATTCTTCCAATTGCGCCGCATTACGCGCGAGCGCGATCGAGCCAACCGGGTCACAGATTTCATGGAAGGAATGTTCAAGGTGTCGAACCCGAGCGAGGCTCGCGGCAACAGCATCACCGCGCGGGAAATTCTGGACAAGGCGTCGAAGGATATCGACACGGGGCTGACTCATGATCCGGAACTCCAGGCACAAATGATGTTCGTGATGGGAGATGTGTATCGGGGACTCGGACTCTTTCCGCGAGCGCAGGCTCTTTATCAGCGCTCCGCCGACATCCGGCGCGGCGTCCTCGGTCCGGAGAATGCGGATACCCTGAGGTCCATGGATTTCCTGGGATGGATCCTGAACCAGGAAGGTCACGCCGCTGAGGCAGAGAAGCTGCAGCGCGAGACGGTGAATACGAGGCGGCGGATTTTTGGAACCGAGAATCTGGACACGCTGAAGGCAATGAGTAACCTGGCCTGGACCCTCGATCGCGAGGGAAAATACCCCGAGGCGGAAAAATTGGAGCGCGAGGTGATTGATACTCGGCGGCGCATTACCAAGACCGACGACCGGGACTCGCTGGCCGTCATGAACAATTTAGGAGCCACCCTCAGCCACGAGGGTCGCTACCCCGAAGCCGAGAAAATCAAGCGGGAAACCCTCGATCTCCGGCGCCGTATCCTCGGGCCGGAAGACCCAGACACCCTGATGGCAATGAATAACCTGTCGTCTGCTTTTCAACGCGAAGGCCAGTATGCCGAAGCCGAGAAGTTGCAGCGCGAGACACTGGATCTTCAGCGCCGTATTCTCGGGCCTGAACATCCGGATACGCTCCGGTCGATGAACAATCTGGCGTACACCCTGTTCGAGGAAAACCGGCTCGGCGAAGCGGAGCAACTGCAGCGCGAAGCGCTCGCTACAAAAGAGCGTGTCCTCGGACCGGAACATCAAGACACCATGTGGGCGGTGACCAGTCTGGCCCAAACCCTTCAGCATGAAGGTCATTTAGCTGAAGCAGAGAAGTTACAGCGGCAAACCCTTGAAATTCAGCGCCGCGTCCTCGGAGCGGAACACCCCGACACGCTGTCCAACACAGCGGGCCTCGCGACAACTCTGCAGAAGGAGGGCCGCTACTCCGAAGCGGAGAAGTTGGAGCGGCAGGTGGTGGACGCGATTACTCGATTGCGCGGACCGGAGCACCCTTATACTCTGGAAGCAACCGATGAATTGGCTTTGATCGTGGGAAAAGAAGGCCGTTACGATGAAGCCGAGAAGTTGGCGCGGCAGACGCTTCAAATTCAGCGCCGCGTGCTCCGCCCGGACCACCCGGACACGGCTGAAACGACCTACGATCTTGCTTCTATCCTGGCCCACACTGGCCACTGGGATGAGGCGATCTCGCTCTTGCGCGAAGCCATCGACCACGGTCTGGACCCGGCAACCGACCGCGAGATGCCAAAGGATCCCGATCTCACGCCGCTACGGAAAGACCCGCGGTTCGCGGCGCTCGTGTCTGACGCACAGCAGCGAGCTGGAGCCGACGCGTCCAACCGCTAGTCGACTCTTGTTGGGGACAAATTGCACCACACTGCAGCGGAAGTCTTTATCTGTATCTGTCTGATGCCGACTGGCGAAAAATCCCGGATACACTCACTTGACCCGCATCGTTTTCTAGCCGAAACACAAAGCCGGGGACGGTTTCCCGTCCCCGGCTTCTCACTGATTCATGATCACCGATTAAGGATCACTGATCAAACGACAAGCGACCAAACGACCAACGATTGACGCGTCCGTGACTCTCTACTGCACTTGATCCAGTTCCACACCGTCCCCGGCATGCACATCTTCCAAAGCGAAGACGATCATGCCAGTGGCCGTAGTGTTGGTTACGCTAAGGATCACAATCTCGCCCACCGATCGCCGCGGCAAATCGCGCACATGGATCACTGGACCATTTCCCTTGGTGAACATGACGGGATCGACCGAAGGCGTCTTCTTCTGCGTGTCCTCGGCAATCGCTGCCTTGAACGATAGTTGATCGACCGGATCTTTCAGGTCGGACTCATACGAGCGCGTGGCCCGGAAGAAATCGCCGATCTTCACGCCCTGGCTGGCGCCGAGGTTCAGATAAACCTTGTGGCCGGTGCCCAGATCGGAATCGAAATCCTTGCCCATCACGATGCGTCCCGAGAGCTTGCTGCTGGCCGGCAGAAAGCGATCGAAGCGGATCGGAGAATGGAACGTCACGGCCGCCTTCTCCGCAAACGGAATCGCCGTATCGCCGGGATTGACGCCGTCGCAGGAGTATTCGATCTGCGCGATCGCCGTCTTGTTGCGCGTGTCAATAATCTTGACGCGCCCCACTTCCTCATAAGGCTGGCCGGTTTCTTTCAGCAGCTTTTTCTGGCCAACGAAAGTTTCGTACTCGTTCACATCGCGCAACGCGCGCACAATCTCATACTCCGCGCCCGCGCTGAAGCCAGTTCCCTCGAGATAGACCATGTCGCCACGAGTGAATTTCGTGGTCGTCGGCGTCTGCAGTCCACCCGCGACGAAGTTCGCGTCCGGCAGCGTCTGTTTGCTGATAAATCCAGCGCAATACAAATCGGCGTAGGTGGGCGTCTGCACCCGCATGGTGGGAAAGCTGACCGAAGTCGGCGAAGTTCCCTGCGGAGTATCCGCGGAGTTCCCGTCAGGGCCACCTTGCGCCCAAGCCGCCGTCGCGAGCAACAACACAAACAGTCCTGTTTTCTTCATGTTACCTCCGGGAACGGACCCTGCGGCCCCAATCCCTCCTTAGTGAAGTGCGACCCTAAGCCAACTGCCAGAAACAAAAAGGCTTCAGCCGGAAGGTAACAAGAGGGTAAGGGTGGGTCAAGGTTACGAGGGTGTTGGGCACCCTGGAGCACGGATTTTCGCGTTTTTTGCGTTTTTTCTCGCTTCAACTACTAATCCGTTGTTGCATATCTAATTAAGCCCCTGTAATAATTCGCCGTCATTCAGTGTGCGCCCGGAATGTTTGCCCCAAACCGGGGGCCTGAATGCCGATTTTCTAAAGTTCGGAACGAATGAATTCCGCTCCCGCTTACGCGCCACGTCTATTGCCCCTGCGATTGCCACGAGTTTGCGTGGCCGTCATCGGCTCCGATCCTAACGAAATGGCCGAGAAGGCCGACCTCCTGGTTCGGGATAACCCCTTTCTGGAGTTCAGGTTAGACTACCTTTCGAAGCCCGGCCTGGCGCTGCCCAGAATCAAGCGCTTCATGGAGACCCACCCCGGAACGGTGGTCATCGCCACCTGCCGCCGCGTAGCCAGCGGAGGCAAGTTCCGCGGCTCCATCGCCTCGCAACTCGACATTCTGGCCAAAGCCGCGGCCGCAGGCTGCCAGTTGGTCGACGTCGAGCTGCAGACCGCCAGTAAGTGCAAGCCTGAGCTGCTGCAAAAGCTGCGCACTCGCGCCGCCCTGATCCTCTCCTTCCACGATTTCCGCGCGACCAAGAAGCTCAACGAAACGCTCGAAAAAATGCGCGCCTACCCCGCCGACTTCTACAAAATCGTCGGCACGGCCACCACGCTCGCCGACAACGTCACCATGATCAAGTTCCTGGCACAGGAAGGTGACCGGCACTCGTTGATCGGCATGTGCATGGGCGAACAAGGCATCATCAGCCGCGTTCTAGGCGTGCGCGCCGGAAGCG
>JBEKWZ010000317.1:0-5051 GCA_049512555.1 Candidatus Sulfotelmatobacter sp.
TTCAAAAACGGAATCCAGAATAACTGAGGATCAATTGTCAAAAGGTTTAGTCATTGTCGAATCGCCGGCCAAGGCGAAGACCATCCAGAAATATCTGGGCAAGGGCTTCACGGTCGAGGCTTCGCTCGGCCATGTGAAGGATCTGCCCAAGAGCACGCTGGGTGTGGATACCACGAACGGGTTCGAGACCGATTACGTCGTCATCCCCGGCAAAGAAAAAGTCGTCGCCAAGCTGAAGAAGCTCGCCGCCGCGGCGGACTTCATCTTTCTGGCGCCTGACCCGGACCGCGAGGGCGAGGCCATTGCCGCGCATCTGGCGTTCGAACTGGGCGACAACGGTAACGGAAAGAAGAAAGCCAAGAAACTCAAATTAAAGAAAGGTGAGGAGGCGCCTCCGCCGCGCATTCAGCGCGTCACCTTCAATGAAATTACCAAGCGCGCCGTGCAGGCCGCGTTCGAACATCCCCGCGCCATCGATCAGAACCTGGTGGACGCGCAGCAGGCTCGCCGCGTGCTTGACCGGCTCGTGGGATATCAAGTCTCCCCGCTGCTCTGGGATAAAGTTCGCCGTGGACTTTCCGCGGGCCGCGTGCAAACCGTAGCTCTGCGCCTGATCGTCGAACGCGAACGCGAGATCAAGGCGTTCCAGAAAGTCGAATATTGGACCATCGACGCGACTCTCGCCAAGCCTCCCGCCTTCGACGCCCGCTTCGTGGGCAAGGGCGAAGAGAAGGTTGAAGTCACCAACGGCGAAGACGCCGAGAAGATTCGCGCTGCGCTGGAGAAATCCGACTGGATAGTTCGCTCCGTCGACAAAAAAGAACGCCGCCGCAACGCCGCGCCTCCCTTCACCACCAGCAAGCTGCAACAGGATTCTTCCCGCAAGCTGCGTTTCAGCGTAAAGCGCACCATGATGATCGCCCAGCGCCTCTATGAAGGCGTGGAACTCGGCGAAGAAGGCATGGTCGGCCTGATCACCTACATGCGTACCGATTCCACCCGCGTCGCACCCGAGGCGATTCAGGAAGTGCGCGAATACGTCGGCACGGAATACGGTCCAACCTACCTGCCCGAGACCCCGAACACATTCAAAGAGAAGAAGGATTCGCAAGGCGCGCACGAAGCCATTCGTCCCACGTCGGCGATGCGCCATCCCGACCAGATCAAACAGTATCTAAAAGAAGACGAGTTCAAGGTCTACAAACTGATCTGGCAGCGTTTCGTCGCCTCGCAGATCAACCCCGCAGTCTTTGACCAGACCACGGTCGACATCGACGCGAAAAATGGTAGCGAGGTTTTCTGGTTCCGCGTCACCGGATCGGTGCTGAAGTTCGACGGCTTCCTCCGCGTCTACGAAGAATCGAAAGAAGGCAAAGACGAAGAAGACGAGGAACTGAAGCACAAACTGCCCGCGCTAGAAGCCGGACAGAAGCTCACGCTCAAGGAATTGAAGCCGGAGCAGCATTTCACCGAGCCGCCGCCGCGCTTCAACGAAGCGTCGCTGGTAAAAGAACTCGAAGAACGCGGCATCGGCCGCCCCTCCACCTACGCCGCGATTTTGACCACCATTCAAGAGCGCCAGTACGTGCAGAAGCTCGGCGGAAAATTTTCGCCGACCGAGATTGGCCTGGTGGTCACCGATCTTCTCGTCGAAAACTTCCGAGATATTTTCGATCTGCAATACACTGCGCGCCTGGAAGAGGAGCTCGACGAAATCGAAGAGGGCAAAGAGAAGTGGCAGGACGCTCTGGCCGATTTCTACAAGAAGTTCACCAAAGATCTCAAATATGCCGAAAAGCATATGGAGAACATCAAGCGGATGGAGAAGCCCACGGATGAGAAGTGCGAACTCTGTGGCGCGCCGCTGGTCATCAAGTGGGGCAAGCACGGATCGTTCTACGCCTGCAGCACCTACGAAAAAGAGAATCCCGACACCTGCAAGTTCACCAAAGAAAATCCCATTAACCTGCCCGATCTCGATTCCGCCGACGTGCAGGAAACTACGCAAGAGGAATACTGCGAAAACTGCGGGCGCGTGATGGTTCTCAAGCGTGGTCGCTTCGGCCAGTTCATGGCTTGCACGGGATATCCCGACTGCAAGACCACGCGCCGTCTCGACCAGGGCAAAAAAGTTCCCGACATTCCCCTCGACGAGCTTTGCCCTAAGTGCGGCCGCAACATGATGATCCGCCACGGCCGTTTCGGCGAGTTCACCACCTGCAGCGGCTATCCCGAATGCAAGTACGTCAAGCAGAACTACATCGGCGTAAAGTGTCCTGAGTGCAAAGACGGTGACCTGGTCGAGAAGCGCGCCCGCAAGGGCAACACGTTTTACGGCTGCGGGAATTATCCCAATTGCAAGTTCACTTCCGCGCACAAGCCGATTGCCGAAAAGTGTCCGGCCTGCGGCAGCGAATATCTGGTCGAGAAGAATCTGAAGGCCGGCCCGGTAATCGCCTGCCCCAACAAAGAATGCGATTTCGAACGCCCTGCTCCACCGCCCGACGCGGCAGCCACCACGGCGTAAGGATTCGTCAAAATGTTTTGCGCCTTCCGCCCTGATTGGATCGTCCAAGGGGCCGGTTATGTCCACAATAAACGGAGGAAACGATGGCCAAGAAGCCAACAATCGCTGACGCTCAACTGATTCTCCAACTCTACGATCTGCGCCGCGAGGCCGAAATGCGCAAAGCTCGCCACTGGTGGATCGCAGACTTCTGGCCCCAGACTGCCGACGACTTCGCGAAAGTTGCCGGCGCCGCGGGCACGCCAGAAAATAATTGGCTCCGCCAGGTGGGCGGCTACTGGAGCATGGCCTCAGCTTTCGTGCTGCAAGGTGTGCTGAACGAAGAACTGTTCATCCAGCCCGCGATCAGCGGCGAAATGTTTTTCCTGTACGCCAAGGTCCAGCCCTTTCTCAAGGAGCTTCGCGAAAAGATGGGCGACCCGCATATGTTCGCGAACATTGAAAAGGTCATCACGAATTCCAAGTTCGGCCGCGAACGCCTGAAACTCACGCAAAAGCGCGTCGAAGCAATGCGCGAAAAACGCAAGGCCAGCTCCTAGCTGCTAGCTCCGAACATCCGCGGTCAGCTTCGGATTGTCTCGCTTTCCGCCGCCGAAAACCCCCCGGCCTCCGCACGCCGGAGGCGTTTGTTCTAGCTAGAAGCTCGCAGCTGGAAGCTTCTCTTCTGTTATCCTAATCGGTTGTGCGGATGATCTGGTGGTTCCTGATACTGGGCGTAAGCACGCTGGTCGTGGTGTGCGTGGCCATCGCCCTGTACGTGCGCTTGCGGCACCACTTGCAGAAGGCGCACGCTTCGCCCGACGGACCCCTCAGTGAAGCGGAACGTGAGCGCCAGACGGACAGCTTGAAACGCTGAAATTTTGATTCCCGGAGGTCGAGTTATGACAAGGTCAGCAATTCAGACTCTAACTACTCCGCAAGATCGGACCCTTGAAGCTACGCGCCAGGTAGCGATCGTAGTGGGCGCCAGCCTGGTGGTGGCGTTGTGCGCGCGCATCTACATTCCCTTGCCGCTCACGCCGGTTCCGCTCACCGTACAGAACCTGGCCGTCGTGCTGGTCGGGTTGGTCCTAGGCAGCCGTCGCGGCTTTGCTGCGTTGGTTCTCTACCTCGTCGAAGGCATGGTCGGCCTGCCCGTTTTCAGTCCAACCGGCCTGGGAGGAGTCGCGCAACTGTTCGGCATCACCGGAGGATTTCTATTGGCCTATCCCTTCGTCGCCTTCCTCGCGGGCTACATCTTCGAGCGTGGAACCAGGAGTTTCCTGCGCGCAGCGGTCGCCGGATTCCTCGCTGAAATCCTGCTCTTCGCCGGTGGCCTGACCTGGCTCTACACGTTCACGCATTCGCTGGCGAAAGCGGCCTATCTCGGTCTGTACTGGTTCCTGGCCGCAGAGGTCATCAAGGTAATGTTGGCCGCCGCTATCGCCACTCGCTGGCGCAGCCATGCGATAACAAATTCCGCACAGCAATAGATTTCCTGGAGTCCCTAAGATGACAGCAGTATCCGAAACCGCCAAAGCGCCGGGAAACATTTCATCCGGTCAGGTGCGCGAAATTACCGTGGCGCACAGCCCCGATTCCGACGACGCCTTCATGTTTTACGGCTTGGCCACCAACAAGGTTCGCACTCCCGGCCTGCGCTTTACGCACACGCTCTGCGACATCGAGACTCTGAACCAGAAGGCGCGCGAGGGCGTCTACGACGTCAGCGCAATTTCGTTTCATGCCTACCCGTATGTTCAGGATAAATACGCGCTCATGGGCTGCGGAGGAAGTGTGGGCGAGGGCTACGGGCCCATGATCGTTTCCCCGCGCCCTTTCACCGCGAGTGAAGTCAAGACCAAGCGCATCGCTGTCCCCGGCACACTCACCACCGCTTTTCTGGCGTTGCAACTGTTCGCGCCCGGAGTCGAGACCGAAGTCGTGCCCTTCGACCAGATCATTCCTCAGGTGCTCGAAGGCAAGTTCGAAGCCGGGCTCATCATTCATGAAGGCCAGCTCACCTACGACAAATCCGGCCTGCACCGCATCGTCGATCTCGGCCGCTGGTGGCAGAAGGTGACCGGTCTACCTTTGCCGCTCGGAGGCAACGCCATCCGCCGCGCCCTCGGCCCGGAACTGATGCCGCTGGTTTCCGCCGCCCTGCGCGAGAGCATCCAGTACGGCCTCGATCATCGCGAAGAAGCGTTGTCCTACGCCATGCAATTCGCCCGCGATCTCGACACCCAGTCCGCCGACAAATTCATTGGCATGTACGTGAACGAGCGCACCCTCGACTACGGCGAAGACGGCCGCGAAGCCGTCCGCCGCCTGCTCGACATGGGCCACAAGGCCGGCATCATCGGCCCGGAAGCGCGCGTGGATTGGGTGTAGAAGGGCGCCCTTGGCTTTTGGCTCTTAGCTCTTGGCCTTAACGCCTTTGTTCTGGGAGGCGCCTCGGAAGTTTTTCAACATAGCGGAACTCCGTGGGGGAGTACGCGGCCCAGATCAGCCTCAACGTAATGTGAGCCAAAAGCGAAGAGCC
>JBEKWZ010000318.1:0-5051 GCA_049512555.1 Candidatus Sulfotelmatobacter sp.
TTTTGGGGGCTGCCTTGGACACCACGGCTGGTTCTACTGACGAATTTTATTTACTGGAAGGGCGAAACATACTTCATCGAGGGGAGCCGCAGTCACGGATTGCTGCGCGAAAGACTTCCGATCATTGAGGGAGGAGTCAGTTGCAGTCGCACACGGCCGATAGGTGACGCTGTCGTCGACCTGCGTTTGCTGCACGAGCCGGCCTCAACGGGCGCGCGCTTGATCGGCTACGTGCGGGAGCCCCAGAGGTTTGTGGGCGGATTAGTGCCGCCTGTCCCTCCGAAGCCGGCCGCGGGCGCGAAAATCAGCGTGACGGGGCCGGCAGGTGCGAGGATCATTATGACAGACGCATCGGGAGTTTATGAGGCGGATGACCTGCCACCGGGCGACTACACTCTGCAGTTACTCGCGCCGAACGGTCACCTCGAGGGTAGAGCTCAACAGATATCGCAGGCAAAGGTGTGCCTGGACGACCGGGGACCGGTGGAACAAAACTTTGAGCTAACCTCAGCGGAGCCTTAGGAAATTTCTGTCGCACTAGCCGGCTTTGAAAAAGAGGGCGGCTAGCGGGGGGAGCGTCAGCGTCAGCGAGAAGGGGCGGCCGTGGGTGGGGATTTCTTCGGCTTGCACGCCGCCTAGATTTCCGAGGCCGCTGCCGGCGTATTCGCGGGCGTCGCTGTTGAGGAGTTCGCGCCAGTAGCCGCCGTGGGGGACGCCGACGCGGTATCCCATGCGCGGTACAGGAGTAAAGTTGCACACGACCAGCACGGTGTCTTGCGGGGACTCGCTTTTGCGCAGAAGGGAAATCGTGCTAGTGGCGTTGTCGTTGGCGTCGACCCACTCGAATCCGGCGGGCTCGTTGTCGAGCACGTGCATGGCGGGTTCGCTGCGGTAGAAGCGGTTGAGTTGCTCCATCCAGGCTTGCGCGCCGCGATGAACCTGATATTGCAGGACATCCCAATCGAGGCTGGAGTCGTGGGCCCACTCGCGCACCTGGCCGAATTCGTCGCCCATGAAAAGGAGTTTCTTGCCGGACTGAGCGTACATGTAGCCGAAGAGCAGGCGCAGGTTCGCGAAGCGTTGCCACTCGTCGCCGGGCATTTTGCCGATCAGCGATCCTTTGCCGTGAACGACCTCGTCGTGCGAGAGCGGCAGCACGAAATTTTCCTGAAACGAATAGAGCATGCGGAAGGTGAGATCGTTGTGGTGATACTTGCGGTGGATGGGATCGTTTTGAAAATAGCGGAGCGTGTCGTGCATCCATCCCATGTCCCACTTCATGCCGAAGCCGAGACCGCCGATGTAGACCGGCTTTGAGACCATGGGCCAGGAAGTGGACTCTTCGGCGGTGGTCTGAATGTCGGGATGCTGGCCGTAGGATTCCTCATTGAAGCGGCGGAGGAAGTCGATGGCGTCGAGATTTTCGCGGCCGCCGAATTTGTTGGGAATCCATTCGCCTTGTTTGCGCGAGTAATCGAGATAGAGCATGGAAGCAACTGCGTCCACGCGCAGGCCGTCGACGTGATATTTGTCGAGCCAGAACATGGCACTCGACATCAGGAAGCTGCGGACCTCGGGACGGCCGTAGTTGAAGATGTGCGTTTTCCAGTCGGGATGGAATCCCTGGCGCGAGTCGGCGTGCTCGTAGAGGTGCGTACCATCGAAGTAGGCGAGACCGTGCGCGTCGGAAGGGAAGTGCGACGGCACCCAGTCAAGAATTACGCCGATGCCGTGCTGGTGCAGGTAGTCGACGAGATACATGAAATCCTGCGGCGCGCCGTAACGCGACGTGGGCGCGAAGTAGCCGGTGGTCTGATATCCCCAGGAGCCATAGAAGGGATGCTCCATGACGGGTAGGAACTCGACGTGGGTGAAACCCAACTGGCCGACGTATTCGGCGAGGCGCGGCGCGGTTTCGCGGTAGGTGAGCGGGCGGTTGTGATCTTCGGGGACGCGCATCCAGGAGCCGAGGTGGACTTCGTAAATCGACTGCGGGGCGCGCAGCGAATTCCGGGCGGCGCGTTTCTGCATCCAGTCGTTGTCGTTCCATTGGTAGTCGAGGTCCCAGACGACGGAGGCGGTGCGCGGCGGCTTCTCGTGCAGCAGGCCGAGCGGGTCGGCTTTGTCGACCTTGTAGCCTTTGCTGTTGGATTCGATGTGAAATTTATAGAGCGCGCCTTTGGTCGCGCCGGGGACGAAACCTTCCCAGATGCCGGACGAGCCGCGAGGGCTGAGGTAGAACGACTTGGGATTCCATCCGTTGAAACTGCCCACGACCGAGACGGAGCGGGCGTTGGGCGCCCACACGCTGAAGACGACGCCGGCCTGGCCATTGAAAGTGACGAGGTGGGCCCCCATCTTTTCGTGCATGCGGTAGTTGCTGCCCTCGTTGAAGAGGTAGAGGTCCTGGTCGGTGAGGAACTGAGGGGTAGCGAGGGTGGGGTCAGGACTCATGCTTTAAGTCGAAAGTGTGTGCGCCTTAGTTTACAGAAGAAGAGTGCAAATAAGCGCAGAGATGTGTGTGCCAAGAGGAAGATTGCTGTCGAGCCTTCCGTCTTTGATTTTCCGTTATGTACATAAGTACTGAACTTATGTACATTAAGTGTTAGTTAAGATCTGGAGAGTCATCCCATATGGCAACTGCAAGAAATCGCGTGCACAAGCATTTTCAGTTGGACGCCGTGAAAATCAGGCGCGCGCAAAAGGTCTTTAAGGCTAAGACAGAGACTGAGGCCATCGAGCGTGCGTTGGATTTCGCGATTGACGAACACGAAAAGAATCGGCTGGTTGCGGAGGCCAATGAGAGATTCATCAGGAGCGGCGTCGAAATAAAGGACGTATACGGAAAGCTGGAGGATTAGGTGAAGGCGGCGCTATACGATTCTTCCATTTATGTTGCCGCGCTGCGGAGCGGCGACGATGGAGTGCTGTCGATCCGACGGCTGGATACTGGTTCGGTAGTGTGGTTGAGCGCGGTCGTGCTTGAAGAACTGTACGCTGGCGTGAACGATCGCGGGCTCCACGTGGTGGAACGACTCGAACGGGACTTCGATCGCGCGAAGCGAGTTCTTGTGCCGACCGTGAATGACTGGGCAGAAACAGGCTGGGTGCTCTCTCGATTGGTGGCGAAGTATGATTATGAACATATCGGGCGAGGACGCCTGACCAATGATGCGCTGATCGCGATGAGTGCGAGCAGATTGGGCATCTGCGTGATGACGGCGAACGAGCGGGATTTCAGGAGGCTCGCCGAATTCCGCAGTTTCCAGTGGCAAGTGACCGCGGTGTAGCAACCTGATCCTTTCCTGCCGTTCCTCTAATGCAGCCTTTCGTACGCGTAGCTCATGAAATCCCCATGCTAGACTGACTGCTCCAGCCATGCCTGCTTTGCGCGTCATTCTTCTGTGGCACCAGCACCAGCCGTTTTATAAGGATCTGGTTACGGGCGAATATCGTCTGCCGTGGACTCGGCTGCACGCGCTCAAAGATTACTACGGGATGGTGAAGTTGCTGGACGAGTTTCCTGACGTTCATCAGAACTTTAATCTGGTGCCATCGCTGATGGTGCAGATTGAAGATTATGTGGCGGGGACGGCGCAGGATCCGTTTCTCAACGTAGCCGCCAAGCCGGCGAAGGATTTGACGCAAGGGGAGCGGCGGTTTGCGTTGCAGTATCTGTTTCAGGCTAATCCGCAGAATGTGATTGGGCGTTATCCGCGGTACCGCGAACTGTGGGAGCGGTTTCGCGAGCATGGGGATCATCCCGAACGGGCGGAGCGATATTTTCAGACGCAGGATTTTACTGACCTGCAGGTGTTGTCACAGATTGCGTGGTTCGACGAATTTTTTCTGGAAGAGAAGGACGTGGCGGCGCTGGTCGCCAAGGGGCACGGCTACTCGCTGGACGATCAGAAGTTTGTGATCGCGCGCGAGCGGGAGTTGATTGGCCGCGTGCTGCCGGCGCACGCCGAGGCGGCGAAAAAAGGTTCGATCGAGCTTTCGGCTACGCCGTTTTATCACCCGATTATGCCGCTGGTATGCGATACGAATGCGGGAGCGATCTCGTCGCCGGGGCTGCCGCTGCCGCAAAGCCGGTTTCGACATCCCGAGGACGCGCGCGAGCAACTGGTGCGCGGACTCGATCTGCACGAGAAAGTTTTTGGGATTCGGCCGAAGGGGGTGTGGCCATCGGAAGGCAGCGTTTCCGAGGAAGTGCTGGCTATCGCGCACAGTGTGGGCGTGCAGTGGATGGCCACTGATGAGGGCGTTCTGGGACGGAGTACGGGCTCGTTTTTTGCACGCGACGCCAGCGGGCGGCTCCCCGGACATCTGTCGGGGAAACTCTACAACATCCATCGCTATGAAAATGGCTCAGCGACGATGCATCTGGTATTTCGCGATCACACGATTTCCGATTTGATTGGGTTCGTGTATTCGGGGATGCCTCCGGCGAACGCGGCGCAGCATTTGATCGGGAATATCAAGGAAGCGGCCAAGCCGGTGCTGGCCGCGGGACGCGATGCGGTGGTGTCGATCATGCTCGATGGCGAGAACGCGTGGGAATATTATCCGAAGTCAGGGCGCGAATTTTTGCGGCGCTTCTATGACGGGTTGCAGCGCGAGCCGGGCGTGGAGGCGGTGACGATTTCCGAGGCGATTGCGCGGCATCAAGATTTTGGGAAGATGACATCGCTGGTGCCGGGGTCCTGGATCGGCGCGAACTTCAATGTGTGGATTGGCGCGGCGGAGGACAATCGCGCGTGGGATTATCTGCATCATGCGCGCGAGTTTTATGCGCAGAATGCGGCGCGGGCGACTGAGGCGCAGCGCAAGCTGGCGTTTGAGGAGATTCTGATCGCCGAAGGCAGCGACTGGAACTGGTGGTATGGGCCGGAGCATCACTCGGCCAACGACCGCGATTTTGACGAGCTCTACCGCAAGCATCTTTCGAACATCTACCAGGCACTGGGCGCCGCGCCCCCGGATTATCTGGCGCAGCCGATTACGGGCGGGGAAGTGCGGCCGGCCTACACTCCGCAGACGGCCTACAT
>JBEKWZ010000319.1:0-5046 GCA_049512555.1 Candidatus Sulfotelmatobacter sp.
TCCGCGCCCCTTGGTACTCGGCCCTGGCGCAAGGCCAGGGAATCTCCGTGCTGCTTCGCGCGCATAAAGAATCGCAGAAGAAATCCGGAGACTCACCTTATCTCGACGCGGCCAGCCGCGCCCTCGCCTGTTTCCACGTTCCGATGCAAGACGGTGGCGTCGCCTTCACCGACGAATCCGGCGACCTCTGGTTCGAGGAGTACATCGTCTCCCCGCCCACCCACATTCTCAACGGATTCATCTGGGCCGCCTGGGGCCTCTACGATTATTTCCTCGCCACGCAAGATTCATCAGCACAGAAATTATTCTCGCGCGCCGTCCGCACCCTGCTGCACAATCTCGACCGCTACGATTTAGGATTCTGGTCGCTCTACGAGCAATCTGGCACGCGCCTGCCCATGGTGGCCAGCCCCTTCTATCATCAGTTACACATCGTGCAACTGCGCGCAATGCATCGACTCACCGGAGAATCCACCTTCGCCCGCGTCGCCGACCGCTGGGAAACCTACACCCACAGCCGCCTAAACCGCGCCCGCGCCCTCGCCTGCAAGAGCGCCTTCAAACTCTGCTACTACTGAGAAGGGTAGTGGTGGAGTTTGAATGCGACCCGGAGGCGCGGCGTCATCCCGAAGGCCCGCGTCTTTTCCAGCGGGACGAGGGATCTCCCTGCGACATCCCTTGCCGGGAGATCCCTCGTTCCGCCTGAAGAACGGCTTCACTCGGGATGACGTCCATCCGTGGGCAAAATACGCAAGCTGACCGCCGCTGCAATCAGAGTGCAATGACTTTTTTTTCACTCCGCGTTACTCTTGCTGTTTGATTTTGATTGCGAGTCACGCGTGAGCACTGTTTCCGTCACTTCCAAGAACCGTTCGGTTCTGTCGCGCCGCATTTTCCAGGTCGAGCAGGTGCTCGTGGCCATCGGGTTCGTGGTCTATGCTCTTTTGGTTTCGATCAACCAGCCCGCTTCTCTGTGGGTCATCATGGTGGCGACCCTCACCGTAGGCAACCTCGTAGTTCCTCTCTCATTCGAAAGCCGCCGCTTGTACGTGGGGCGGCCGCGCCCGTGGAACTGGGTGGTATTTTTCCCCATCCAACTCATCTTCGGCGTGATCTGCGCCGTGAGCTCGATACTTTTCCTACAGCTGACCAAAATCGAGCCCGAGCCATTCTGGGTACTCTTTTCCAAAATCGGTTATTTCTGCATCGTCGTCGTGGTGATCGCCAATTTTATTGCGTACGGTCTCGAAGAATTGCAGCGAAAGCTGAGAGAACGCAATCAACAGCTGGAGCAGACTGTCGAGACAGGGACCATCGCGTTGCAGCAGCAGGAGGAAGAACTCAAGCGGGCGCGCGAGATTCAGCAAATGCTGCTGCCCAGCGCGTTGCCGCAGCTTGCCGGAGTTCAGATCGCCGGAGCCTGGCAGCCGGCGCGTGAAGTCGGAGGCGACTACTTCGACGTGATTCAACTGGACAAAAATCGCCTCGGCATTTGCGTGGGCGATGTCGCCGGAAAAGGAATCACCGCCGCGTTGCTCATGGCAAATCTCCAGGCATCCTTTCGCGCCTTCGCCACCTCCGAGGCATCGCCTCAGGTGGTCTGCACCAAACTGAACAAGTTCCTTTGTGCCAACATCGCTTCGGGAAAGTTTGTAACTTTCTTCTACGCGGTGCTCGACGCCGACACACGCACGCTCATCTACGAGAATGCCGGACACTCACCCGGACTTCTGTTGCGGAGCGACGGCACAACAGAAACTTTGCGAGGAGGAGGGGCCGTGCTGGGTGCGCTGCCTGACTGGGCTTACCAGGACTACACCGCGCAACTGCAACCGGGCGACCAGTTGCTACTCTCAACTGACGGCATCACGGAAGCCGAGAACGCCCAACTCGAAGAGTTCGGCGACGAGCGCCTGCTGGAAGCCGCTCGCGCACGCCACGGAAGCGCGCTCGAAGTTCAACGCGCCATCATGCAGCAGGTCACGGCCTTCTGCGGTGGGAATTTCCGCGACGACGCAACCTTACTTGTTCTACGAATCTCTTAAGCGACGCCGCGGCGCCGCGAACCCAAGCCCCCATACGTCCGGGGCGGGAGCATAGAGAGTTTCAACGTATCGATCCGCCGCCGCTGCTTAACCGGACCAGAGAGTCGGAGTTCCCAGGCGCCTGACCATGACGAAACATCTTGATCTCATGGCCCGCAGCTTACGCCAAGTCCACCGCAATTCCAGAAGATTGACAGAAAAAGGCGATTACACTCAAAACCCCAGTTGGGGTTAATGAGTGAAATGGCGATGTTCGCCAGTTGACCGCAGTTCCTTGAACTACAATCATCCGCATCGTGGACGCCGATCTCAAGGTCGTGACTCAACTGCCGCTCCGTGAACTGTGGCGAGATGACGGGTCCTCGACTACCACGCGTGCGAAATCGCTCACCTTCGATGACGTCCGGGGTTCCTCGCATCAGGCAGCGTTCAGTTTGTCGTTGCCGTCGGAGTGGCACCTAGATGGATTCCAGCCAGTGAATGCTTCGATTTCTGGAAGAACGAAGTAAAGCCGCACCTAGCGAGTGGCACAAAGGCGGCTCTGAACGAGTTTCCCGGTAAGTACTGCTACTTCGCCTCTCAGTGGGAAGAGGGAACGACCGCGCCGATTGTGCTGCTGGAGAAACATCACTGATCGGAAGATGAGTGTAATGGGGAGTTCGCCAAGACGCTATACAATGATTTAACTGAAGTCTGAGAACGACTTGTGGCGTGATCATCCTCTTTCTTAGCCTCGCCTTCGCATTAGCGGCTGCGCAGCAGACTACGCCGCCCTCTTCTCCGACACCTGCGCAAGAAACCGTGAAGCGTCAGCCGTTAAGCTCGTCAGAAATTTCTCAACTCCGAACTAAGGCAGAGGCTGGTGATGCGAGCGCGCAAAGCGCTTTGGGCAACGCTTACTGGACTGGCGACGGAGTTCTCCACAGCGATGAAACGGCCGTCACCTGGTTTCGGAAAGCGGCCGATCAGGGCGACGCCGATGGGGAAAATGCTCTTGGGACCATGTACCGCATGGGGGAGGGAGTTACAAAGGACAGGGATGAGGCGCTTCTCTGGTATCACAAGGCTGCAAGGGATGGAAGTGCTGCCGCAATGTTCAACTTGGGTGCGGCTTACTACAACGGTGATGGCGTAGATACCGATGAGGTGACTTCGTGCGCCTGGTTCTCGCTTGCGCAAGAGGCGGGATATCCGAAGGCAGATGACGCAGTCCGCCGTGCAACTTCCGAAAACGCGGGCCGGCCAAGTCAGGCGGCAGAGAAGATCGGTGAGATGTATCTTAAGGGCGGCGAGCTGCCGAAGAACCCGGACAAGGCGTTGAAGTGGTACCGTAAAGCGGCCGGTGGAGGCGTGCCCGCAGCTGCGGTCAACGCAGCGGCCCTTCTAATCGGTGGGGCGGATCCGACTGCGGAAGAATATGGGGAGGCGCGCAAACGTTGCGAGAGCACAGCCAAACTCGATTACGGACCCGGTGCGTTTTGTATGGCTGTCATCTACAAGCGCGGCCTCGGGGTTACACAGGATCCGAACCAAAGTGCGAAGTGGCTCATTCGAGCCGCTAATCTTGGGTATCCGAAAGCAATGCTGCAATTGGGGGAAGCGTACTGGAAGGGCGACGGCGTGAACCCCAATCTCATTACGGCGTACACGTGGATTTGGATGGCGTATAAGGCGCAAGCGACCGGCGCGCAACAGGACGAGGAGGCGCTTCGCAAACAGATGGACGCAGGAGACGTCGAAAAAGCAAAGAAGAACGCCGAAACTTCGCCTGTACGCCAGCAACTTCCGGTTCCTCAGAAGAAACGCACCGACGGGCCCACCCAATGATTAACCCCCAGTTTTCTCTTTTCGGGAACGACGATGCCAAGACCATCCCCTTGGCGTGCCTTCGAATCGGGTAGCGGTTGCAAGCAGGCGTTAGCGCTAAAAATCCCCAGCAGTGTCAATGACTGAAATCGCGATTTATCGCCAGTTTGCTGGCGAAGGCCCCGCAGCACTTGCCTGTGTATGCGCCCCCCCACACTTTTACGAACAATTTATGAGCAGCTTATCCACAATTTATGGGTCGGCTTATCCAATGTCTTTGGATGATTCCTCCGGCGGCGTTGCGGGTACTCAGATCAGAAACCGGGAGGGTGCAATGGTCGTGAGCGTGACGATGCTTGAGGGATCGGATTCTCAAAGGGAGGTCGCTCATGTTGAGACGAACAAATGCGGTGTGGGTCATGTTGGCCGTCGGACTGTTGGCCGTGACTTGGTCCGTGATGGGACTCGCGCTTCCACAGAAGGCGGCGACTCCGAAGCCGCAGGATAAACTGGTTCTCGGAGAACCCGAAGTCAGGCAGTTGCTGCTCCTGATGGATACCGACAAGAGCGGCAAGATTTCGAAGCAAGAGTGGATGCAGTTCATGGAAGCAGAGTTCGACAGGTTGGATAAGGACAAGATAGGGCAGTTGGATGCCAAGGAACTAACACAATCGAAGTTGCGGGTAAGCCACCCCGCAAACGTAGGCAAGTAACATCCAATCCCAGGGCTGACGGAATTGTCGGAATGTTTTTTTCAACTTGGCGTTGACATTCCGCCGGATTGCATCAGCACACGCGATTACGACGATTGCAAAGGTGCAAGCGCTTTCCTTTCAATCGGGCAATCGTCACTTTCAACGCCGCTCAATCTGCAGTTAGCGCTCGTCGAGAACCGCCCCGACCGGCGACATGCGCGAACAACTGAGGCATCGCCGACCATGCTCAAGGTTTAGCCAACCCATTCCCCGGCACTTTCGGCGTCAACTTCTTAATCACAAATTCCTGAAACAAATTCGACACCGCCGTACTCGCAATCCCCAGCGCGGCGTTTTCAAACGTCAGCGCCGCTCCGTCGCGATCCTGCGGCGGATAGTACAGATTCGAAATCCCGCCCGCCGCCACGCTTCCCAGCATATTCGAGTAATTTACCTGCCAGCGCCGGTTATCACCCTTGCAGATGAACGCATTCGCGATC
>JBEKWZ010000320.1:0-5021 GCA_049512555.1 Candidatus Sulfotelmatobacter sp.
CCGTCGCGCCCAGACGGCTTCTTCAGCAGAATTCCCGCCACAAACGCCGCGGTCGCTGCCAGCAGCCACTCCGCCCGGTAGAACTGAATGGCCTGCCAATCCACAAAAGTCTTCGCGGTCAGCAGCCCCACGACCAGCGCCCCCGCCACGCATCCCAAGCCGATCATGAAGGCGATGAGCGAAGCCGTCGAGAGCCCGATCCGGCTCTGGATCTCGTGGAAGTGCAGGTAGCGCAGCCATACCGGGAACTGGACCTTGCCCCACAGGTCGCTCCACGTCTTCCGCGACGCCAAGCTCGTGAACACGGAATGGGTCCTTGCGACGCCTTGTTCCCAAACTCTGGCAATCACGGCCGCATCGGCCCGAGCTGTGGAGCTGATGGCTTCGCGACGGCGCTCGCCGCAGGTATGGCAAAAACGCGAACCCAGCAGAAACTCGCTGCTGCAGCGCGGGCAAGTCTCGGCCATCGCGGGGACGGCTTCCCGCACTAAAATTTCGTCGGCCGCCACCGGAGACGGTGGACGCCAGAATTCCTGCTGAGTGTTTTGCACAACTTCTGACATAGCTTTGTGTCCTACGGTGAAAACCTTAAGTCGTTTATGGCACTCCAACCACCAAAGCCCCATGTGACTCTAAGTGGCGCAACCACAATTACTTGCATTTTCTTCCAACATGTCGCAGTGCCGCCCCGCAAGCAATAATTACGCGCGCCAGCGAGTAAAGATGCACCAGTTACGAAAGCCCTGGCACTCGCTCAAGCGCCGAAAGCACCGCGCACGATACCCGTCGCTATTCACGGGCCCGGATCCAAGCCGTCCCGATCTGCATCTCAAGTTGAAGCGCCTTGGCCCGCCGAGCTCCATTCGGCGGACCGGGCGTTGCTTGTACGAGCCTGCCCCCAACCCGCAGCAGTCTGGTAGCTGCGCAAATTATAAGTTCGCCCGTCGCCCGAAACAGTTAGCGTCGACGGCACGTAGATGACGTTCTTGGTTCCGCTTGGTCCAAGATGATGAATTCAGACTTGCGTTAGACTAGGGGACAAATCGACCGTGACGGCACAAACGAACCATCTCCGCACCAAGAGATTGACCAGGCGACGGCCCCGGCGATGGCCGAAGCTTCAGCCCGGCGCGCGGTCGCTCCTGATCCTGCTGTGTCTGCTGGTCGCGTCGCGCGTCCCCGCCCTGAGCCAAACGCAATCTCCGCCGGATACTTTCCACGGCGCTCCGCACGATCCCCAGACCGACGCCGCTTTCGACGATTTCTACAACATGCAATACGACCGGGCTACTCAGGAGCTCGAGCGGATCGTCGAGAAGCGTCCCAATGATCCTTTCGCCGTCAACCGTCTGTTGACCGTGATACTCATGCACGACCTATACGATACGGGGGCCATGAACACCGGCGACTATGCCAATGACAGCTTCGTCGGCCGCGCCCCTCGCTCCACTGACACCAAGATCAAGGACCGCATCAAGCAGCTGGTTCATCGGGCCCAGGAGCTCGAAGAGCAGGAACTCAAGAAGGATCCGGACGATGTCGACGCTCTCTACTGCCGCGGCGTCACTCGGGCCCAGTTTTCCGTCTATACCGGCCTGGTTGAGCGAGCGTGGTTTTCCGCCTTGCGCAATGCCGTAGGCGCGCGCCACGATCATGAACACGTGCTCGAGCTCGATCCCAAATATATCGACGCAAAAATGGTCGTGGGCACCCACAACTACGTGATCGGCCGCCTGCCCTGGAGCGTGAAGGTAGCCGCGGCTCTGGCCGGATTGAGCGGGTCGGCGGAAAAAGGCCTCGACTATCTGCGCGAGGTGGCCAAGAGCGACGGCGAAAACTCAGTCGACGCCAAGGTCGTGCTCAGCCTCTTTCTCCGCCGCGAGCACAAATATGACGAGGCCATTGGCTACATGAACGAGCTCTCGGCGAAGTATCCCGGCAATCACTTATTCCCCACCGAAGTTGCCAACCTCGAGCGCGCTGCTGGGCGTCTCGACGAGGCCGAAGCCATGTATCGCAAAGTCTGGCAGACTGGCCGCGAAGGCAAATACGGCAAACTGCATTACGAACTCGCCGCCTGGGGACTGGGAGAATTGCTGCGCTCCAAAAAAGATGTAGCCGGCGCGGCCGCGGCCTACGACTCGGTGAACGAAGCTCCCAACCCCGACCCCGACATCCTGCAAAAAGCCAACCTGGCCGCGGGAGAAATGTACGACCTGCTGCAGAAGCGGGACCTGGCCATGAAAAAGTATGAAACCGTGCTCGCCGGCAACGCCAACTCCGGCCCCGCCGACCAGGCCCGCCACTACATCAAAGAAGCCTACCGGGAGTAAAGGTTTTGAGGTTTTATGTGGGGACGGGCGCCTTCGCCCGTCCCGCCAACCGAACCGAGGCGTGTTGCTTCCTTGATGCACCAATCGTGCCGCCGGCGCGAGAAGCGCAGGTGGTTCGGGAGGGGAACTTTTGTTCTACAATTCCGTACTATCAGCAGGGGCAACCGGGGAGGATAAGTTATGTACTGCAACTACTGCGGCAAGGTGATCCAAGATGACGCGGCCGTTTGTGCCTACTGCGGGATTCGGGTGGGCGCTTCGCTGGCTCGAACCCGCCTGGTTCGTCCGCGCCTGGGGCGGAAAGTCGCCGGCGTCTGCCTTGGCTTCTCGGAGTACTTCGACATCGACGTCACCGTGGTGCGCGTGGTGTGGCTGGTCACCGCGATCATGACTGGCTTCGGTTTCATCCCCTACGTCATCGGGTGGATCGTCATGCCGGAAGAGCCGCTGCTGCTGCCAGCTCCGGTCGTCGCGCAGCAAGTGCCGGCCTCGTAACGCAGGGCGCAGCCTCAAACCTCTCCTACGGCTGTCATCTCAAGGGCTGTCATCGCGAGCGCAGCGAGCTCGAATGAGCTCGCGCACTCGAAGGATCCCTATGGCCAATCCCGAAGCCGCGCTTGTGATTTAATCTCCGCATGGAGCGCATCCCCTCTCAGCACATCAAAAGCGGCGACGCCGAAATTGTTTACTGGACCCTCGGCTCGGGCCCGCCCGTCGTCCTGCTGCATCCTTTTCCCGCGCATCATGAATTCTGGCTGCCCGTCGGCGAGGCTCTCTCCACGCGCTATCGCATCATCTTGCCCGACCTTCGCGGACACGGTGAGTCCGAAGTCGGCGAAGGCCCGGCCACGATGGAGAAACACGCCGCCGACCTCGCCCGCGTGCTCGACGATGCCAACGTCGGCCGCGCCCCGTTGGTCGGCGTCTCCATCGGCGGCTACGCGCTCTTTGAGTTCTGGCGAAAACATCGTGGCCGTGTTGCCGCGCTCGGATTGTGCAACACCAAAGCTCCGGCCGATGGCCCCGAAGCCCGCGCTGGGCGCCTGCAGGCCGCCAACGACGTCCTCGACCGCGGCACCGAACCTTTTTTCGAATCGATGATTCCGAAGCTGTTCGCCAAGACCACGCGAGAAACTCGCCCCGACCTGGTCGACGGCGCTCTCCGCATGATGCGCCAAATGTCGCCCGAAGATGTTGCCCAGGTCCAGCGCGGCATGGCCTCCCGCCCTGACTCCGTTGAAACCTTGAAGACCATCAATGTTCCCACCCTGCTCCTCACCGGAGACGAAGACATCCTGACCGGAGTAAACGAAGCCGAACTGATGCGCCAGCATATTTCCGCCAGCCAGTTGCGCGTCATTCCAAAAGCCGGCCACTACGCCCCCTGGGAACAACCGCAAGACGCCGCCAAAATTCTCCGCCAGTTTCTGGACGCCCTTTGAGAACGAACTCCCGCGATTACCTCGCCCGTTGTCATTCCGATTCAACCGTTGTCATTCCGAGCGCAGCGAGGAATCTGTTCTTCTGTCCCGCGCCGAAAATTGGAAACCCGTCGCAAACGCGTACACAGCCGTGGAAGAGCGGCGCTTTAGGGCCGCGTAACGGGAACGAATGAATTGGGCTTTAGCCCCGGAGGTGCCGCTTGGACTAGAATCAGTGCGCCATGAAAAAGCTCACCATCTCATTCGTACTCGCTCTCGCCCTCGCCCTGGTCCATATCTCTATTTCTGCCTCCGCTCAAACTCCTGCCCCGCGTCCGCGCATCCTCGGCATCGATCACGTCTCGTTCTATACCACCGCGCCCGATGGCGTGCGCAAGCTCTACGCCGATGTGCTTGGCCTCGCTGCCGCCACTCCGGTCGAATCTGGCGAACTCGTGCGATACATGGTCGGAGAGCAATGGATCGGCTACAGCCCCGCGCCCGATCCCAAGGCCACCGACCGCATGGATCACGTCGCCTTCACCACCGACAATATCGCCGCGCTGCGAAAATATCTGATCGCGCAGGGCATCAAAGTTCCGCAGATTCAGGGCCGTTCCGACCACAGCCTTTACTTCACGGTCAACGATCCTGAAGCACATCGCATCGAATTCGTAGAGCGTGGCCCCGGCGAAGCAGCCTCGTCCGCGGCCTCCGCGGTGTCACGCCACATGATCCACACCGGATTCGTCATCTACCACCGCGACGCCGAAGACCACTTTTATCGCGACATTCTCGGCTTCCGCCCCTACTGGCACGGCGGAATGAAAGATAACGAGACCGACTGGGTCGCGATGCAGGTTCCCGACGGCACCGACTGGCTGGAATACATGCTGAACCAACCCGAGCACATGGACCTGCAACTCACCGGCGTGATGAACCACATTTCGCTCGGCGTCGCCGACATGAAAAAAGCGCAGGCCATCATGGAGTCGCACGGCTGGAAGGCCCACGGCGACGAGCAGGCCGAGATCGGCAAAGACGGCAAGTGGCAGCTCGACGTTTTCGATCTCGACCTATCGCGGGTCGAGTTGATGGAATTCAAGCCCGTGCAGAAGCCCTGCTGCTCAGACTTCACAGGCCCGCATCCAACCGAATGACGCGCGTTCAAACCTTGAGGAAGATTCGTTTCCGCCAGAGGAACCACAACAAAATCCAGCAAAATAAAACCGCTGCCAGCGAGTAGATCAGCGAAGCGTTAGCCGCG
>JBEKWZ010000321.1:0-5016 GCA_049512555.1 Candidatus Sulfotelmatobacter sp.
TCTCAATCTGCCGCAAAAATATCGCGATAATATTTCGTTTGCGACTTATGATGCGGGACACATGGTCTACTTGCCGATGGAAGGCCTGAAGAAACTGAAGGCCGATCAAGCGGCGTTCATGGTGAAGTCCGGGGCTCAATAGGATTATTAAAGCGGAGCACTGAGCATGAAAGCACATCTTAGGTTTAGTTACAGACTCGCACTTGTTTCAATCTTGCTCGCGGGCAGCGCCGTCGTGGCAGAAGACGCTTGTGTCCGCTTGATGGGAGTCAAGGTGCCGGGCGCCACGATCATCCTAGCTCAGATGAACGCCGCCGGAACTTTCGCGGGGCCTCCCGTGCCCCCGTTCGATAGCCGCGATTTGACTGCGCCGTACAAGAATGTTCCCGCATTTTGCCGCGTGGTGGCGGTGGCGAAGCCGAGCGCTGACTCCGAGATCAGGATCGAAGTCTGGATGCCCGCTGCGGATTGGAACGGTAAGTTGCAAGGCTTGGGAAATGGCGGATTTGCGGGCCGGATCGACTACATGCCACTCGGTGTTTTGGTCAGCAAAGGCTACGCGGTAACCGCGACCAACACGGGCCATGACGCGGAGTCGCCACTGGATGCGTCGTGGGCGCTGGGGCATCCCGAGAAAGTAATTGATTTCGGCCATCGCGGCACTCATGAGATGACACGCGTCGCCAAGGAGGCGGTGCGCGCGTTCTATGGCAAGCCGCCGCAGCACTCGTACTTTGCGGGATGCTCGGATGGTGGACGCGAGGCGCTGATGGAGGCGCAGCGCTATCCCGCAGACTATGATGGGATACTCGCCGGGGCTCCGGCCAACTACTGGACTGCGTTGCTCTCGACGGCGGCAGCGGATACGCAGGCGCTGACTCTCGATGTGGCCAGTTATATTCCGCAGGCGAAAGTTCCCGCGATCTCGGCCGCGGTGGTGAAGGCCTGCGACGAGCTCGACGGCGTGCGCGACGGAATTCTCAACGATCCCCGGCAGTGCCACTTCGATCCGGCGGTGATCCAGTGCAAGGCGGGCGAAAATAACGATCAGTGTCTGACTGCGCCCCAAGTCGCCGCGCTCAAGAAAATTTATGCTGGTCCGCACGACGCGCACGGACAGCAAGTTTTCCCTGGATTCTTGCCTGGGGGCGAGGAGGGTGCGGGAGGCTGGGGGCTGTGGATCTTCGGCCCCGCTCCGGCCAAGAGCCTGATGGCGTTTTTCGGCATCGGCTACTTTGCGGACATGGTGTATGAAAGGCCTGACTGGGATTACAAAACGTTCCAGCTTGAGGCTGCGTTGAAGTCAGCCGACGCGAGAACCGCGAGCGCTCTGAACGCGACGGACGCAGATCTTAAGCCGTTTCAGGCACGGGGCGGGAAATTGATTCTGTATCACGGGTGGAACGATCCTGCGATTTCGGCCCTCAACACGGTCAACTATTATCAGAACGTTGTCGCCACTCTCGGGCAGGGCGACGCCGATTCGTTTGTGCATCTGTATATGGTGCCGGGAATGCAGCATTGCGATGACGGCCCGGGCACCGACTCGTTTGGACAAGTGGGCCGGCTGGCATTCGACGATCCTGAGCACAGTGTGGATGCCGCGCTGGAACGGTGGGTCGAGAAAGGCGTGGCGCCGGGGACGATCATCGCCTCGAAGTACTCCGCCGACGACCGGCAACATCCAACGATGACGCGGCCGCTGTGCGCGTATCCGCAGGCCGCGAAGTACAAGGGCAAGGGCGACACCAACGATGCGGCGAACTTCGTGTGCGAGGCGCCGAAGAAGTAACGATGCGCTTTCCAATCAGCAATCGTAATCAGAAATCAACAATCGGAAATCTCTCTTACCGGCTGTACTGATTCTTCTTCTTATCCTCGTGGCGTTCGATGCCGAGTTGAATCAGGCGGTCGATCAGGTCAGCGTACGCCAGGCCAGACGCGGCCCATAGCTTGGGGTACATGCTGATCGCGGTGAATCCCGGCATGGTGTTGATCTCGTTCAGATAAATTTTCCGCTCCTTGCTTGGAGGACCCGGATCCATCAGGAAGTCGACACGCGCTAGACCGGAACAATCGACGGCTTGGAAGGCGGCGATCGCAAGTTCCTGCACTTTTTTCGTTTCGGCCTTGGTGAGCTTTGCGGGGATAATCAGCTGCGATCCTTCGTCGACATACTTCGCCGTGTAGTCGTAGAACTCCTTGCCGGGAACAATCTCTCCCGGTACCGACGCGACGGGCTCGTCGTTGCCCAGCACCGAGCACTCGATTTCGCGGGCTTTATCTTTCTTGCCGCCGACGCCCTGCTCGATGACAATCTTGCGGTCGAACTTTGCCGCTTCTTCAATGGCGGGGCCGAGTTCCTTGCGATTGTGCGCCTTGCTGATGCCCACGGACGAGCCTAAGTTCGCCGGCTTCACGAACACCGGATAGGGCAGCTTGCTCTCGACCAGCTTCTGAACCTTCTTCGGATCTTTTTCCCACGCCGCGCGCAGAATCGTGACATGCCTCACGATGGGAATTCCGGCGGCGATGAATAACGATTTCATGATGTCTTTATCCATGCCCGCGGCCGAACCGAGGACGCCAGCGCCGACGTAAGGAATGTCAGCGAGTTCGAGCAGGCCCTGAATGGTGCCGTCCTCGCCGAAGGTGCCGTGCAGTACGGGGAAAATTACGTCGACGTTGATAGCGCGATCGCTGGCGCGGCGCATCAGCCCGGCATCGGTTTGAAACGGGACCAGGCCGCTCTGCCGGTGCACCGGTTCGGGAGGCACGAGGACGGCTTCGCCGCGTGCCAGCACCGCGGCGGGAGAAGTTGTCTCCGGATCGCCGGCGCGCAGGTTGCGCGGCTCGAGCATGAGTTTGCCGGTCAGAAGATTTTCGGCGTGCTCCGCCGTCAACCAGCGGCCGTCTTTGGTGATACCGATGGGCACGACCTCGTACTTATCCTTATCAATTGCGTTAAGAACCGACGCGGCCGAGAGCAACGAGACTTCGTGCTCTCCACTGCGCCCGCCGAATAAAATGCCGACCCGAAGCTTTGTCATGACCTTCCAGTGTGGACGCGAGGCGAGCCGCCCGTCAATCGCAGGGATGGTGCAGGATGATTCGCTAACACAATCCCCACTTCTCGCATAGAACGCGAGAAATGGGGCACCCGAGAACACCTATAGAATTTTCTTGCCGAATGCTGACAGTGCCAGCTCGACCGCCAGGTCGGCGGTGCGGTTGTGCTCGTCGATCACTGGATTCACTTCGACGATCTCGAAGCTCAGCATGCGGCCGTGGTCGGCGATGATCTCCATGGCAAGGTGCGCCTCGCGGTAGGTCGCGCCGCCGCGCACGGGCGTGCCCACGCCGGGGGCGTCCTCGGGATCGACCCAGTCCATGTCGAGCGAAATGTGATAGCCGGCGGTGCCGCGTCCGGCCATGCGCAGGGCTTCTTCCATCACCGTGCGCATGCCGCGCTCATCAATGTCGCGCATGGTGAAGACGCCGATGCCGGCGCGGACAACGTTTTCTTTTTCAACGGCGTCGATGTCGCGCACGCCGACCAGCACGCAGTTCTGCGGTTTCACTTTCGGGGAGAAGTCGAAAATATTGCCGAGTTCCGATGGCCACAGACCCAGTAGCGCGGCCAGTGGCATGCCGTGCACGTTGCCGCTGGGAGACGACTCGGGCGTGTTGATGTCGGTGTGCGCGTCGATCCAGATCAGACCGATGTGCTGATCCTGGCGGCGATAGAACTCGGCCACGCCTGAGACGGTGCCGGCGGCCATGGAGTGATCTCCGCCGAGCGCGAGCGGGACTCTCCCGGCTTCGAGCGTTTTGACCACCAATTCCGCACTCTTGGTGCAGGTGGCCGTGATCTCCTTCAGATATTTGGCGTGCGTGTCGCCTTCTTTCTTTTGTTCGGGAATCGCGACGGCGACATTGCCGGCGTCCTCGACTTCGTGGCCAAGCGCTTCGAGGCGCGCCTCAAGCCCGGCCACGCGCACGGCCGACGGCCCCATGTCGACGCCGCGCCGGGATTGGCCAAGATCGAGCGGGACGCCAATGACGCGAATTTTCCGCGGAGTGATGCTAGAGGAGGGAGCAGGAGTAGTCATCATCATAGGGTCAATCGACGAGGATTGAGTGCATCACGGGTACAGCCGGTACAGCATTCTCGGAAACGGAATCGTTTCGCGCACGTGCTCAAGGCCGCAGATCCAGGCCACGGCGCGCTCAATGCCCATGCCGAATCCGCCGTGCGGCACGCTGCCGAACTTGCGCAGGTCGAGATACCACTTGAAAGCCTCTTCCGGCAGATTGTGTTCGTGGATTCTCTGCAGCAGCAACTCGTACGAGGCCATGCGCTGTGAGCCGCCAATGATTTCGCCGTAGCCTTCGGGCGCGAGCACGTCGACACACAAGGCCAGCTCCGGGCGCTGGGGGTCGGGCTCCATGTAAAACGCTTTTACTTTCGCGGGATAACGATGCACCATGACCGGCTTGTCGAATTGCGCCGACAGATATGTCTCGTCGGGTGAGCCGAGGTCGCCGCCCCACTCGAATTTCGATTCCAGCGCGCCCTTGGCGTGGCCTTCCTGCAGATTCTTCACCGCGTCGTCGTAGCTGATGCGGGGGAAGGGCGCTTCGATTTTTTCGAGCTTGGAAATATCGCGGCCAATCGTCTGCAAGTCGACGCGCCGCTTTTCGAGGCAACGCTTTACGATGAACGTGATGAGGCCCTCGGCCAGTTCCATGACATCGTCGAGCTGCGCGTAGGCGACTTCCGGTTCGACCATCCAGAACTCGGTGAGATGACGGCGGGTCTTCGATTTCTCCGCGCGAAACGTGGGTCCGAACGAATACACCTTGCCCAGCGCCATGGCAGTCGCTTCGACATAAAGCTGGCCTGATTGCGTGAGGAACGCCTGCTCATCGAAGTAATCGACCGGGAACAGCGTGCTCGTGCCTTCGCAGGCGGCGGGCGTAATGATGGGCGGATCGGTGAGCGTGAAGCCGCGT
>JBEKWZ010000322.1:0-5010 GCA_049512555.1 Candidatus Sulfotelmatobacter sp.
ATCCGGCGTTTCGCAAGTGGATGACGTTCCGGATTCAGACGTTTACGGATTTCATGCACGAGATCGACCAGAACGCGAAGTCGGTCAACCCGAAGATTAAGACCATTCCAGAGATTTACCCAGGGATTGAAGAAGAAGCAGCGCGGGTTGGGGCTGACGTTTACAGCCTGTATCCCGTGGTGGATGCGATTGCTCATGAATATGAATTTGGCAATAGCGGTCACATGGCTTCCGAGCGCAAGCCGCTCGACTGGTTCCGTTATCAGGTGGGGATGCATTCGTTTCGCGCCTTCGCGCAGGGCAAGCCCACATGGATTCTGAATTACTCGTGGGATGGCAAGAAGAAAGCGGATGCGAGCGACATGATTCGCGAATCGATGATGAATCTCGCGATGTCGCAGGTCATGGCGGGCGCGAATTTCTGGGACGCGCCGGGACATTCCATGGCCGGGTCGAACGATCTGGAGACGCGCAAGAGAATCTTTTCGTGGATTAAGGCGAATGAGAAGACATTCTATCTGCCGCGCTCGCCGGTCGATCCAATTGGCGTTTATTTTTCGCCGGATACGCGGAATTTCTATGCGGAGGATTTCATCGCGTCGTATCGCGGAATCCTGATTCTGCTGATGCAGCAGCATCTTGAGTTTCAGATCGTGACGCCACGAACGCTCGCCGACTTCCGCGGCAAGACGCTGGTTTTGCCCGATGTGCGAGTGCTCGGAGATGGCGAGAAGAGCGCGTTGCAGGCTTTCGCGGCGCAGGGCAAAAGGCTCCTCATCACTGGAACGGACGCGACGGGGACGGCGAGTTCGCAAAATATCGTCCGGTTCCCCGAGTGCCCGGGCCGGGTGTATAACGCGACTCTGGAAAAGGACTTCGAACACGCGTCCCCGGATTCTCAGCAGGCATTCCTGAATAGCTTGCAGGGCGGAAATGCGGTGCAGATCAAGGCTGGGCCCGCGGTCGCAACGTCGATCGCCCGCACGCCTGACGGTCGCGTGCAGGTTTTCTTCGCCAACTTCGCCGGGCTAAAGGGAGGGTCGAATCCGGTCCAGACCCCGCAGACGGGTGTAGCAGTGAGTGTGACGTCGAAGAGCGGCGGCGCGGGATCCTTTCTTCCATTTCTTGGGGAAGCGCAGACGGTGAAGGGAGTCCGTCAAGGCGACACGATCACTTATATGCTGCCGACGATTATCAAGGGGGCGGTTTTCTCGGTCACACAGTGAGGCAGCGACCTTAGACCGATCCCGATTCCCAGTTCTTCGATCGCGCGACTGCCTCATTCCATCGATTGCGCAAGAGCCTCGCTTGGGACGCCGGCATTTGCGGGATGAAGCGGCGGTCTTTGTTAGTGGTCGAAGCGTCAAGATCAGTTTTCCAGAATCCGACCGCCAGGCCCGCCAGATAGGCCGCACCGAGAGCCGTAGTTTCAGTGACGGCGGGGCGAACGACGGGCACTCCGAGAATGTCAGACTGAAATTGCATAAGGCTGTCGTTGGCAGCGGCTCCGCCGTCGACTCGGAGTTCCTGCACAGAGTCGCCCGAATCCAGACGCATGGCATCGAGCAAGTCGGCGACCTGGTAGGCAATGCTTTCGAGCGCAGCCCGGGCCAAGTGACCGGCGGTGGTGCCGCGGGTGAGACCGAAGATGGAGCCACGGGCGTAGGAATCCCAATGCGGCGCGCCCAATCCTACGAAGGCCGGAACGAAATAGACGCCGCCGTTGTCGGGCACGGACTTGGCCAGCATCTCGACTTCTTCTGATTTGCGAATCACGCCGAGTCCGTCGCGCAGCCACTGCACGACCGCGCCGCCGACAAACACGCTGCCTTCAAGAGCATACTCGGTCGCGTCGTTTATTCTCCAGGCAACAGTCGTTACTAATCGGTTGGAGGAAGGAACCGCGCGACGGCCTGTGTTCTGCAGCATGAAACATCCGGTGCCATAAGTGTTCTTGGTGAGACCGGGGCGAGTGCAACGCTGGCCAAAAAGCGCCGCTTGCTGATCGCCGGCAATGCCTGCCAGCGGAATCTCTTCGAGGCCCTCGATTGCGCTCACTTTCCCGTAGATCTCGCTGGAAGATCGCACCGCCGGCATCATCGATATCGGGACGCGAAACAGATCGAGAAGTTCGTGATCCCAGGCGCCGGTGTGGATGTCGAAGAGCATGGTGCGCGAGGCATTACTGGCGTCGGTGACGTGAACCCGGCCGCCGGTCAACTTCCAGATGAGCCAGGTGTCGACTGTGCCGAAGGCCAGTTTGCCAGCTTCGGCAACGGCGCGCGCGCTGGAAACGTTCTCGAGAATCCAGGAAATCTTGCTGGCGGAAAAATAAGAATCGATCAGCAGGCCGGTGCGCTGCTGGATGAGAGGACCGTGGCCTTCGCTCCTTAGCCGCTCACAGAAATCGGCGGTGCGACGGTCTTGCCAGACGATTGCGTTGTGGACGGGTTCTCCGGTGTCGCGATTCCACACGATCGTGGTTTCGCGTTGGTTGGCAATGCCGATTGCCGCCACGTCACGCGGACTCGCGCCGGCTTGAGCCAGAGCTTCCTGCGCGACTGCGATTTGGGAGGAAACAATTTGCTCTGGACTATGCTCGACCCACCCGGGTTGAGGAAAGATCTGATCAAATTCGCGTTGCGCGAGCGAGCGAATGGTTCCTTCCTGATCGAACACGAGGGCTCGCGAACTGGTTGTGCCCTGATCGAGCGCTAAAACATATTGCACAGTGCCTCCTAGAAAGCCACTAACTTATTTCGTAGAGACGTAGCTTGCTACGTCTTGCCGGCAGCATCGGCAGGCATGCCGGACGTTGCAAGCAACGTGGCAACGTCTACGGCAACTGTCTGGGCGCGATTATGACGGGCGCAGGAAGCGCCTGATCCCGAAGTCATAGATGGACGCGCCGGCCAGACCTCCTAGTAGCGGGGCGACGACAGGAATCCACCAGACGCGAGTTCCGTCGGTGAGGCCGTTGTTGGAAAATCCGGCGACCACGGTGAAGAACCGAGGACCGAAGTCCCGGGCGGGATTGATGGCATAGCCGTGCATTCCGCCAAAACTCATGCCGATGGCGACCACGACCAGCCCGATCATGGCGGGCGCAAGATTCGCTCCCGGTGGCATGCTGAATTCGTCGGTGATCGCAAAAATCAGAAGAAGCAGCAAACCGGTACCGATGAACTGATCGAGAAAGCCCGCCTGGGGCACTGCCGGAAAGGCTGGAAATGTAGTGAAGACTCCGGCAGTGTGATCGAGTAGCGGGTCGGACTGGTGAAAGGCGGGCAAATAGTTCCAATACACCAGGGCAGCGGCGACGAACGCACCAGCGGTCTGCGCGATGGAATATGGCAGCACTTTGCTCCACGGGAAGCCACGGAAGACGGCCAACGCCAGGGTCACTGCGGGATTCAGATGCGCCCCTGAAACTTTGCCGGCGATGTAGATGCCCATGGTCACGGCGAGTCCCCAACCCAGCGTGATGTTGGTGAAACCACCGTGAACCGTCTCACCCGGGTTCTTCGAGGGAAACAGCACCACCATGGCAACCACGCCCGTGCCCAGCAGGATCAGGACAAGAGTGCCGAGGAACTCCGCGATCAACTCGGCCATCAGTGAAGGCTTCGGGTTCATTCGCATCTCCATTGCTGAGCGAGGCCGCGCTTGACGAGCGTGCTTGAGGACCGCGAAGTAGTCTACCAAGGCCCAGACGTTCGCCGCGCGTTTTTCGACCTGAGGCTCCCTAACAGTAACGAAAAGGGACATTTTTTCTTGACATTTGGGTGCAGGCCCGTAAGATAGAAACATATTTATTCACCATCGTGCATATTTATTCATTATGAATAAAACACTACGGCAACGGGCGGTTCTCGACGTGCTGAAGCACGCGCCGATCGCCAGCCAGGACGATCTTCAGCGACTCCTGCGCAAGCGCGGATTCAAGGTCGGGCAAGCCACTCTGTCGCGCGACATTCGCGATCTGAATCTGAGCAAAACCTCCCACGGATATTCGCTTCCCCAGGGTGAGATGGCCGCGGGCGTGGCGCTGCCTCCAGTGTCGCGGCTGGTCAGAGAATTTGTGTTGGATATTCGCTCGGCGCAGAACCAGTTGGTGATCAAGACGATTGTGGGCAGCGCGCAGCCCGTGGCCGCTGCCCTGGACGAAGCCGATTGGTCGGAGGTGGTGGGCACGATTGCGGGCGATGACACGATTTTGATTGTTTGTCCGGATAAAGAGGACGCGCGGAAGCTGGCGGGGCGGATCGAGGAAATGCTCGGCTAGCAGTGATGATTCACAACAAATGACGGCAAAACTCAAAACCGCTGTGCTGGGTGCGACCGGATATTCCGGCCTGGAGCTGACGCGGATTCTTCTTCGTCATCCGAGGCTGGAGAAGCCGGCGCTGCTGCGGCGCTCTGCGGACAACGGCAGCGCGACCGATTTGGCTGACGTGTTTCCGGTGCTCTCCGGCAATGGCGGTTATCCGCTGCGTCCGCTGTCGTGGCCGGCGCTCAAGCAGCAGGGAGTGGAGTTGCTTTTCCTGGCGACCCCGCATGAGGCATCGCGCGAGCTTGTGCCTGAGGCTCTGGCGCAGGGCCTGCGGGTGATCGATTTGAGCGGCGCCTGGCGATTGAAGCAGGAACAACACCGGGCAATCTACAACTTTCAGGATTCGGATGCGCTCACGGCGGCGGAATTGACGGAAAAAGCGGTCTACGGCTTGCCGGAGTTGAACGGCGATCGGTTGGCGAATGCCACGCTGGTGGCGAATCCGGGGTGCTACGCGACGTCAGTGATTCTAGCTCTGGCGCCGCTGGTAAAAGCCGGGGTGATCGATCGGACCCACGGGATAGTTTCCGATTCGAAGTCGGGTGTATCGGGAGCCGGCAAGGAACCGAGCGCGAAGACGCATTTTGTGTCGGTGGCCGACAACCTGTCGGCGTATTCGGTTTTCAGCCACCGGCACGTGGGTGAGATTGTCGAACAACTCGGGCTGGAGACTCAGG
>JBEKWZ010000323.1:0-6239 GCA_049512555.1 Candidatus Sulfotelmatobacter sp.
GCGAGGTCTCCTGTATTGGCTATCCGGTCAGCACGTCGACCAACTGCACTTCGTCGCCATCCACCACGAATACCATCGTGACGAGGAGTTATGACGCAGTTGGCCGTGTCTCGAGCGTGGAAGATTGGTTGGGAAATACGACCAGTTACACCTACGGCAATGACTCGACGCCGGACATCCCCACGGTCATCACCTATCCGACGGCGACGGGCGTGACCGCCACCTACAACTACGACAACGATGGCAACCTGACCTCTCTCAGTGCGTCCTCCACCGTCACGTCGGGTACGGCGATCAGCGACACGTGGACGGACGGCTGGGATGAACAGGTGAGTGTGAGTTCGATCAACGGTGCCACCTCGAGCGCGGCGTCCTACAACGCCAACAAGCAGGTGACCCAAGCGACCAACCTCGGATCATCGACGTACAATGACACTTACACGCTCGCCCTCAATGGCGATATCACGGAAGATGCGCCACACACTGGCCCTGCGACGAATTTCGCCTACGCCAGCGGTGGTAACGAGTTGTGCAACACCGCGACGTCCGCGACGTCGTGTGGATTGACGCCGGCGAACGGTTCGATGTATACGTTCACCACGAACGGCGAGCGCGCGAGCACGACGCCCTACGTCAGTTCCGTGGCGGGCACGACCACGAACTACAACTGGAATGCCTACGGTCAACTCTGCAGCACCGGTCCTTCGTCGGGTCCGACGTCGACGCCGTGTGGCACTCTGCCGACGGGCGGCACTGATTACCAGTACAACGGCGATGGTCTGCGCATGACTGCAACCACGGCGTCGTCCACGACCGATTCCACTTGGGACTCGGTGACGGGCGACATACCGCTCAACATCAATGACGCGACGACCACCGGTTCGAGCACGACGAACACGAGTTACATCGACGGAGACCTGCTCTTCGGGGGCACGGCACCGATCGAGCAGATCACCACCTCGTCGAGTGGGTCGTCTGTTTCGTACCTGGTGAGTAACCAAACCGGCGTGCAGGGCGTCTACAACGGCAGCGGAAGTTCCCTCGGCGCGGTTCAAGAGATGGCCGTCTACTCGCTTTATGGAATCCAGACGATCAGCTCCGGCTCCAAGGTCACGCCCTTCGGATTTCAAGGTTCCTATACGGATCCGACCGGTCTCATCTACCTAATCAACCGCTACTACGACCCGGCGACCGATCAATTCATTTCGATTGACCCCGACGTGACGACGACCGATCAGCCTTACGTGTTCACGAATGACAATCCGTTGAATTCTGAAGACCCGTTGGGTCTGGGTGCGTTCATCTATGTCCTTATTCAAAAGTCAACTGGTCTGCCCTACTACGTCGGCAGATCAAGCGTCTCGGTAGATTCTCGTTTAGTACGTCACATCCAATCCGGAAGATTCAATCCTGACGAAGATGAAGTTGAGTCCTTCGATCTTGGAGACATTTCGGCTGGTGAACTCGCGGCAGCAGAGCAAGCAACGATGACGGCTCTCGGTACCGTTCAAAGAGGAGTGAAAGGCTATAACCAACAGAACGTATTTCGAAAGAACTCTCAAAGCTACGACAAGGCACAAGTTGAAGGCGGCGATGTAATTAAGAACGATTCAGATTTGTTGGACTACGTGCAACAAGCTGACTCAGACATCTTGGACAATATCGGATCGTCCGGTGAATCCAACCAAGCAGTTCTTGATGCGCAGCATCTAGATGTCTACGAGTTCGAAAACAGTACGCTTGCCGACGCACTGGGACTGGGAACGTCGGGTGGCGGGCAAAACGGCCGAATACCTTAAATTCACGACGTACAATCACGGATTAATGACCCGTAAATCCACACCTTTGCCGCGAATCTCAAAAGGGGACATCATCGAAGTAGATGTGTCAACTGGTTACTCCTATTTGCAAGACCAGGGGCTTGTGTCGGGGATGCGACTGACAAGATTCCTCCCCGGAATATTCAGCAAAAAGTTGCGCGCCAAAACCCTGGAGGATCTTGTCCATCGTAAGGCGCTGTATCGAGCAAATGCCCTGACTTCATTGCTTCTCCTAGAGAATTATGCCCGGGTCGTTGACAACTTGCCGATTCCCACTTCAGATGCCAATCCACCAATCATGATCATGTCAGGTTGGTCAAAGGACCCTAACAAGTGGAGAATTCGCGATGCGGATGGGAAACAGATTCTCGCCTCCGATTTTCGAAGAATATACCCCGACGTCGACGTCAATGAATTGCCACGGCACAATGACGTCCCTAGTCCTCGAACCCTCAAAGCGAGAATAGAAGCAGGTTGGACTCCTAGTAATAAAGTGCCGATTTTGCTCGAAGATGTACCAATGCCGTCATCCTCTGTAATCGGCGAAATAATCGATAAGCCTAAGACGTTGTATTTTGTTCATTTCGCAAATCGAAAATCGGCGAAACAACTCGTGAAAGAACTTGACACCGTTGATTTGAGAACTGAGGTTTCCGATCACGAGCAGGACGGCGTTTGGACTGTGGAAATTGAACGCAATGGATATGTCGATGAGACATTTGTTAACCAAGTAAAGGAGATCGCTGATCGCCTTGGTGGCACTTACGACGGAGATTTAGATATATCGGAATGAGACCACGTTGATCATCCCTCAATCCGGACGCAACGCGCTCGGGCTCGACGACCAACTCGGACCTACAACGCCAGCGGCGAGGTGTGCAACACCGCGACCAGGGCGATGGCGTGTGGCACTCTACCGAGAAGCGATACGCAGCACCGGTACAACGGCGACGGACTGCACATGTCCGCGACTAGTTCGAACTGGGCGCCCGACATCCCGTCGGACAACGTGTCCGGTGGCGACATTCCGCTCGACATTCACGACGCCACGACGCGACCGACACCAGTTACGTCTGCAGCGACCTTCTCTTCAGCGGCACGGCGCCAATTGAGCGGGTCACGACCACGTCCGGCGGCACCTCGGTTGCTTACCTGGTTGTAAACCGGACCGGCGTCCAGGACATCTACAAAGGCCGCGGAAGCTCACGGGGTACTTTCAAGGATTTGCGATCTAAACCGAACGAGACCCAATCAATCAGATCGGTCTCCATGGTTGCACTCTTGGTTTCCAAGGTTCCTATAGCGATCCATCGGGTCTGACTTATCTGATCAACCGCTACTACGACCCGGCGACCGATCAGTTCTTGTCGGTCGACCCGGACGTTGAGACGACGAATCAGCCGTATGCGTTCACCAATGATGATCCCTTGAATGCGGAGGATCCGCTCGGGCTGGAGGACCTTGGCCTAGGTAGCGGCCCTCCTGACTTCGGCGTAGGGGGAAATGTGGGTTCACCTGTCCCGATTGAAATACCACGTGGCACTGGGTATGTGCCCAATGAAATTCCCGGCTTGTCTTCCGACTACAACGATGTGACGGCAGGCCGTTCCATGATGAACGTTTCGACAAATGTAACTCCCGAAGAGTTTGGCGAAAACTTAAAGGACAGTGGATGGAAGGAATCAACCAATACGAAGGGCACTATCCAATACACCAAAGATGGGGCTAAGTATTCTGTGTATCCAAAATCGTCGAGTACCAGCGGTCCAACGGCCGAATATACCCCAGCGGGCGCAACCAGGGCTACGCTGAAGATTCGACTCGGGAGGTGAAGGTGTCGACCCATCCGGTCGTCAGTGGTCGCGACGAACTCGAAGTCGTATTCTCGGACTTACGACGGGTAATGAATCTTGATGTTCGATTGCCAGACTCGCCATTTTTGATTGACGGCGGCACCGATTCGTTTTGCCAGTTCGAGTCATTCCGCGCAGGTACGTTCGGACCGTTCCTTGAAGCGTTGGCTAATCAGTTTCACGACGACTTCGTGTCCGGGGCGATGCTTGATCCTCACTTTTACCTTGATAATGAAGATATCCGTGGCAATTTCGAAGCGTTCCGTATTCCGACGTCACAAGTCGCAGAACAATTCTGGCGGTCACTCACCTACGAGCCGAACGATAATCCTGCTGACGCTATGTACTGCGCAGATGTGCTTTGCGTGGCCGGCTCCTCAGGCTCATGGGCCATCTGGGGAGAGCGCATTGTTGGCGTAGCAATTGTTCGAACGGTTGGTGTGGACGTGTCGTGGCGTAAAGATTCAGATTGGTTCTTGTCACCGACGGATGCCATCCGCGCGTTTATCGAACCGAACTTCGACCTTCAACCATTGTCAACAGAGTTTCGTCAAACGTTTCTCAGAAACGTACGTCCGTTAGGCAGCTATGAGGAGTAATTGGTAGATTGCGAGGTACTTGACTGCTGTCCAATTTCGTGTCTTGCGCCACCGCTGTTCACAAAGTCCTCGATGTCGCTCACCCGAACTCGCCGTGAACGCCCGATGTGAATTGACGGAAGATGTCCCGAGGTCAGCAGGTCGTACATTTTGGATCTACTGATCGCGAGTACGCGACCGGCCTCGGGCACCGTGAGAAGAAGCTTTTGAACGGGAGCGTTTCGCTGACGTTCCAATTCATCGTTGATTATCATCGTGTACGCCTCATTGGACTGTGTCATCCGGTTCATCGACACTTCGCACATCCCTTCGAGACCGTGAAGTTGGGTAGACACACCTCGTGGGCCCTTGCTTTGAATTGACGCCCCTGACCCGTGTCACGGCGCCGCGGCGCTCCGTGAGCGACAAATGTGATGGAGGTCATTATTCGTCACCTTCCGCGACTCGAAGTTCACCTTTGGCTGCGGTTCGTGCTTCGAGCGCGAGTTGGTGCAGGAAGTCGGCAATCGCGGTGGCGCGCGGATCGTCATATCCCTGGCCGTCGTAGCTGAACGAACCACTGACCGGGTCGTCGGAATGAGGCGACTTCTTATGTGCCGCGCGCGCGTCGCGAAGGTCCTGGAACCTGGTGGAGTAGTGGCGAGACTTGGTAATCAGTTGCCCTCGGAATCCGAAAGCGTGAGCGTGCCCACGAGTGTTCAAGGTCGCGAGCGTTGGATCCTGGGCTAGGTCCCATTGAATCTCCGAGCGAAGTCCAGCGAGCCGTCAGCCGATTTCGTGGCGTACTTGGCCACGTAGGCCGCGATCCGCAGGTCGTCACGATTGAGGGTCGACGCGTCGGCGACATGGAGCTGTCGACCCCATGACACGTTCCCACGGGAAGAGGTCACCGCGAAGTCCTTCACGACAATCTCAACGATGCTGGCCAGCAGTTCGGTAGTCAGATTCGGCGGTGGAGGGCTGAACGGTTCGCCCGGGCCGTCGGCGCGTAGGACGACGTGAAAGTGCGCGAGTCCCCGTCGTTGGAACTCGGCGACCTTGAGGTAGTTGAGTCGGACGTGCTGCGAGAGCTCTTCGAATGAGACGCCGAGGGCGATGGCCAGGCGACGCCGAATCTGCTCGTAGGTTCTGTTCCACAGTCGTGAGGACTCGGCGTTCCAGAGCACCGCGTCGGCGAAGTGGTAGCAGAAGTCACAGAGCGGGCTGCCGATCTCCGGGTCGGCCCCGTCGTGGCGCCGCGAACAGGCCTGCACGCGGCCGTGGGGACAGAAGCGGATTCGACCGGGCTGACACGAGCCGTCGTTTCGTCGAGTATGCACAGTCCCGAACGAGGGGGCGGTGAGGGTGAGGAACAGTCGCGGGTGATCACTGATCGAGGCCGGCACGCCCTTGCCGCCGATGAGGCCGGCCGAGACCACGATCCAGGCGTCGGCCTTGTAGAGGTAGGAACACGCCGGACAGAGCACGGCGCGGCGGTCCTTGCACGCGACCAGCAAAGGCCGCTCGTTGACCTCGCCAGTGGCGACGTTGACGAACTGCCCGCGTAGTCGGATCGGGTGGGAACACCCGCCAGCTTGTTGTATGTCCTTCACTAGTTCATGGGTCGACTTTCGGTGGGTCACGGCGGCTCCTCTCGGAGAGGAAAATAAATTGCTCCTCTACTTACTAAGCCACTCCTACAAGGCAAAAAAGAACAAGAGTTTTATGACAATGTCGATTTCGGTACACCATGGATACCAGTGGACAACCCTGGACCCATTTGCGAGGTGCCGCAGCGAGTCCCGCTACCTTCAGGGCGTAACTCTTTCGACAGTTGCGCATCCCCACAACGTTCGTGGTTTGGCACCGTTGGACGCCGACTCATCCTGTCGATTTCGAGATCTCTCGTCACCGCTCTTAATCAATGTAACTGTCAACACTGCCCAATTTCTGTGGTGCAGAAGATTCCACGATGTCTCATCACCGAC
>JBEKWZ010000324.1:0-5001 GCA_049512555.1 Candidatus Sulfotelmatobacter sp.
CCGAAGATCGCGTGCGCGTGTTCATGCCCGACACGGGTTCCGGATACGGCGGCAAACACACGGGCGAGACGGCGATTGAGGCGGCCCGACTGGCGCGAGCGGCCAAGCGTCCAGTGAAGGTCGTGTGGACGCGGGAAGAAGAATTCACATGGGCGTATTTTCGTCCCGCTGGCGTGATTGACGTGACCAGCGGCGTCCGCGGCGACGGAATGATTACGGCGTGGGAGTTTCACAACTACAATTCCGGTTCGGCGGGCATTCGCACCTATTACGAGATTCCGAACCAGCGCATTGTTTTTCACGCGACGAATTCTCCCTTGCGCCAGGGATCGTACCGAGCCCTGGCGGCAACGGCGAACCATTTCGCACGCGAGTCGCACATGGACGAAATCGCGCACACGGTGAGGATGGATCCCTTGGAATTCCGTCTGAAGAATCTGAAGGATGAACGGTTGCGGGCGGTTTTCGAAGCTGCGGCGAAACAATTCAGCTGGGGCAAAAGCAAGACAGCCGGCCAGGGATTTGGCATGGGTGGTGGGTACGAGAAGCTGGGGAATATTGCGACCTTCGCAGAGGTTAACGTCGACCGGAAGTCGGGTGACGTGAAAGTGGTTCGCGTTGTGTCTGCGTTTGAGTGCGGCGCGATCGTGAATCCCGATGGCCTGCGCAATCAAATCGAAGGATCGAATGTGCAAGGGCTGGGTGGGGCGCTGTTCGAAGCGATCGAATTCGACAACGGCAAGATTCTGAACGGCAGAATGTCGGAGTATCGTGTCCCGCGGTTCAGCGATCTTCCGGTTCTGGAAACAGTCCTGCTCGATCGCAAGGATATTCCTTCGGTGGGCGCGGGTGAGTGTCCGATGATCGGACTGGCTCCTGCCATCGCTAATGCCATATTCGACGCGACTGGAGTGCGATTGCGCTCGCTGCCGCTGGTTCCGGACGGTCTGAAGACGAGTTGAGACTGGACTTACTGTCGTTGTTGACGAGATAAAGATGTCCCACATAGCATGGCCAATCGATTCTTGCACTGGAGCAAATCATGAGCGAATCTTCACAGATTAACCGTCGAGCTTTCCTGGGCAAATCCGCGGCGGTCATCGCCGGAGGAGTTGTCCTGCCGCGCACGGCTCTGTCCTACGAAAACATCGTCGGCGCTAACGACCGCATTTCACTTGGCCACATTGGCAATGGCAGCCGCGGCGGGGATCTCGACGAGATTGCGTCGAAATTGAAATCAAGTCACAACGTGGAGATGACCGCCGTCTGCGATCTGTGGAAAGTAAATCGTGAAAAAGCCGTCGCCACCAACGCAGGCTATTACGGTCTGGCGCCGCGCGCGGTGCAGCATCTGGAAGACCTGCTCGCGATGAAGGAGGTCGACGGCGTGTTGATTTCGACGCCGGAACATTCGCATTCGCCTATTCTGAAGCTGGCCGTGGAAGCCGGCAAGGATGTATACGTCGAAAAACCCATGGGAAACGTGTTAAGCGAGGCAAAAGCAGCGCGCGACACTGTTCTGCAATCCAAGAGCATCGTTCAAGTCGGCACGCAGCATCGAAGCGAGCCCTATCAGCAGGCGGCACAGAAAATCGCGCGCGGCGGGGCGCTCGGCGATGTGAGCAAAGTTGAAGTGGAGTGGAACTATCACGGCCCGCGGTGGCGTGGCCGTCCAGAGGTCAAGCAGATTCGCGAGCAGGATACGGATTGGAGCAAGTGGCTGATGAGCAAGCCGGCGCGTCCGTTTGATCCGCAACTGTATTTTGAGTTTCGCTTGTATCGGGAGTTTTCCAGCGGGATTCCGGACCAGTGGATGAGTCACGCCATCGATCTGGTGCACTGGTTCATGGACGACAATTTTCCGAAATCGGCGGTGTCGCACGGCGGCGTCTTCGCGTGGCACGACGGCCGCGAAAATGCCGATACGTTTCAGACTTTGCTCGAATATCCCAAGGGCTTTCTGGTCAGTTATTCGACCAGCTTTGGCAACGACGCGCCCAGTTTTACTCGCTACATGGGGAAGAAGGCGAGTCTGATCAACATTGGCGGTGAAGGCAGCCCGCGTTATCAGCTGATCGAAGAAAAGGGGACGCATGAGGACGACGCCGACATCGACGAAAAGAGAAAATCCGAGTTTGTGATGCTCCCGGGAGAAACGAAACTTCCCCCCATGGGCATCGATGACCTCACCACCGAACACATGGCAAACTGGTTGGAGTGCATGCGTTCGCGGCAGCAGCCCCACGCATCGGTGCACGCGGGATTCGCGCATTCCGTGGCCTGCATGATGGCGGCGCAATCGTACTGGTCGGGCAAGAAAGTTTTCTGGGACGCGAAAACCGAGACGATTTCGGACAGCATGCCCTCGGCTGGCTAGGCCGGGGTACTGGGCAGGAAAACGTAGCAAGCTACGTCTCTACGATTAGTTCAATCCACAGGCATGGGCATTTCCCAGGCATTGGCCAACTACGCGCGCGTAGTCGGCGATTGCGATTTCCGGGTCCGCGATATCGGGGTGCCAGAGCTTTTCCCATTCGAAGCAGTAGAAGCCCTTGTATCCAATCGAACGCAGCGCTTCGATCTGGCGCTGAACGGGGACGTTGCCTCTACCCGTCAGCACGTACTTGCGATCTTCGCCGCTGCCAACGGAATCTTTCAAATGGGTATGTCGAATCCACGGGCCTAATTGCTTGACTGTAAATTCGGGGTCTTCGTTCGATGTGGCGAAAGTGTGATGCGCGTCCCACAGCAGACCAACATGTTCGGAATCGGCTCGGCTCAAAACGTCTTTCAAAGTCGAGGAAGCTGTGAAGTGGTCGTGAGACTCGATGATCACGGTGACGTGGTGCGGACCGGCGTACGTGCCGAGTTCGCGCAGGCCCGCGGCTACACGAGCCTTTGTGTCATCGCTGGGCGCTGGATTCTTATCCGTGTCCGCCTTGCCGCCAAAAACGCGCACGTAGGGAGCTTCGAGGGCTGCGGCCAGATCGATGAAGCGGCGAGCGTCTGACAATTGCACCACCCGCTTGGCCGGATCCTCCACGTACATTTGCGCGGAACTGCTCACGCACGCAATCTTCAACTTGCTGGCGCGGATCTCCTGCTTGGTCTGCTCAATTCGATCGGCGGCGAAGATGGGATTCGCGGGCAAGTCCAGCTTTCCTTCAAGTCCGCGCAGTTCAATGGCGGAGAATCCGTGCTGCGTGGCGAAGTCGAGAATCTTTTTCCATTCCCAGGCGGGGCAGCCCAGCGTGGAAAATGCCAGCGGAATCTGACTTGGCTTCGTTTCAGCCAACGTTGCCTGACCCGCTTTCATTTCGCCCACTAGTAGCGGCGTCAGCGCGACTGACGAGAGCATCTGCAGAAACTGACGACGAGTATTCATCTTATTCATCTAGATCTCTCCCTTTTTTATTTGTCGCACCGCGTAGTCACACGCGCGCGCGGTCAGGGCCATATAGGTCAGCGACGGATTCACGCAGGACGACGAAACCATGGCGCCTCCGTCGGTGACAAAAAGATTCTTGACGTCGTGCGCTTGATTAAAGGAATTGAGCACCGAAGTCTTGGGATCGCGGCCCATACGCGCCGTGCCCATTTCGTGGATGGAGAATCCGGGCGGCTCATCATCGGCGAAAGGCCGGATGTTGGCGGCGCCCGCCGCCGCGAGCATTTCCGCCCCGGCGATCGACATATCCTTGCGCAGCGCGAGTTCGTTGTCGCTCCAGGAGCAATGAATTTTCAGCGAAGGGATGCCCCACGCATCTACGGTCTGCTGGTCGAGTTCTACGAAGTTGTTGTGATTCGGAAGGCACTCGCCGAATCCGTAAAAGCTGAATCGCCAAGGCCCCGGCCGGCTGATGGACTTCTTAAAGTCCGCACCAAATCCGGTCTGCGCGATGCCGCGCTCCCAGCTTTCGCGATAACCTTCGCCCTGAAAACCGTATCCACGCAGAAACTCGGGCTGCCTGGTTTTCACGTTCCGAAAACGAGGCACGTAGATGCCGTTAGGCCGCCTCCCGAGTTGAATGCGGTCGTCGTTGCCCGAGATAGTTCCTTCGGCGCCACCTGCCTTCACGTGATCCATCAGGTTGTGGCCGAGTTCGCCGCTTGAATTCGCCAGGCCGCTCGAGAACTCCGGCGTAGACGAGTTGAGTAAAATGCGAACCGACTCCAGCGCGGAAGCGCACAGGAAAACGACTTTCGCGCGAAACTCAACTGTGGCGCGGCTTCGGGCGTCAATAATACGGACTCCGCTTGCCTTTCGCGTCCGCGCGTCGAACATCACGCTGTGAACCACACTGTAGGGACGCAGCGTCATCCGCCCAGTCTTTTCCGCGGCCGGCAGAGTCGCATTCACGGCGCTGAAGTAGGACCGGGTGATGCACCCCCGTTCACACGGACCGCAGTAGTGGCAAGCGGCGCGTCCGCGATGGTCTTTGGTAAGAATAGCCACGCGCCCGATGGTCAACACGCGTTCGCCGCCAAAATGTTTCGCGAGCGCCTCGCGCACAACTTTCTCCGCACAATTGAACTCCATGGGCGGCAGAAACTTGCTGTCGGGCAACTGAGGAAGGCCCAGGGCCTCGCCCGAAATGCCGACGAAATCCTCAACGTAGTCGTACCAGGGCGCGATGTCGGCATAGCGAATCGGCCAATCGATCGCAATTCCCTCGCGCAAGTTGGCTTCGAAATCGAGATCGCTCCAGCGGTAACTCTGGCGGCCCCACATGATCGATCGCCCGCCGACTTGCCGTCCGCGAATCCAGCGAAACGGCTTGCCCGGCGCCGTCGTGTAGGGATGCTCCTTGTCGCTGATGAAAAACTTCGAGGACCACTCGTCACAGGCGTAGCACGTGCTCTGAATCGGCTGATCTTCGAGTTGACGGCGGCGATCGCCGAGGCCGCGAAACTTCATCTCCCACGGTGGAACGTGCTCGACGTAGTCTTCCTCCGGCACGATGGGGCGCCCAGCTTCGAGGACGAGCGTCTTCAGTCCCT
>JBEKWZ010000325.1:0-4993 GCA_049512555.1 Candidatus Sulfotelmatobacter sp.
AGAATTCCGATCGCGACGGCAAACAGCGGGCCAAAGCGGCGGATGTTCTCGGACCTGGGCCCAGGGATCGAGATTGGTCCGACGGAATCGCCGCCTGAAATATCGGAGCTCAGCTGACCGTAATCGGGAGTCGGCTGCAGGCGCGGATCCGCAGTCTGCGCGGGTTCCGGCTGCGGGTTTGGCCCCGAAAGTGGTGGCTGGGAAACATCCATATAGTAACGAGTCTAGGATCACCCCTGAAATAAGGTAAAGTTACTTTCGGGTCGAATCCCACCGAGTGCGGTGCTACGATGCGGCGCAGCCGATGTTTCTACGAAATTCTGAGGAGGAAATGATCTTATGAAATCGAGATGGCTGGTATTCATGATGAGTGTGTTGCTGGCGGGTGTGGCTTTGGCGGCTGGTTCGGGATACCACGTGGCGGCGACTTACAAGGTGGGCGGCGACGGCGGGTGGGATTACCTGACCGCAGACGCCGGCGCGCGGCGCATCTACATTTCTCGCGGTACTCACGTGATGGTGCTCGATGCGGATTCCGGCAAGAGCGTGGGTGACATCGCCGATACGCCGGGCGTTCATGGCATCGCGCTGGCGCCGGAACTGGGGCGCGGCTTTACCAGCAACGGGCGGGAAGGCACGGTCAGTATTTTCGACATCAAGACGCTGGCCACCAGCAGCAAGGTGAAGGTGGGTGATAATCCCGACGCGATTCTTTATGATCCGGCGACCAAGCGAGTGTTCACCTTCAACGGGCGCAGCCAGGATTCGACAGTGATCGATGCTGTCAGCGGGAAAGTGTTAGGCACGATCAAACTGGATGGCAAGCCGGAGTTCGCGGCCAGCGACGCCAAGGGCGAGATCTTCGTGAATATCGAGGATAAGAGTGAGTTGACGGCAATTGATCCGAACAAGATGGAAGTGAAGGCGAAGTGGCCGCTGGCGCCGTGCGAGGAGCCGAGCGGGCTCTCAATCGATCGCAAGAACCGGCGCCTGTTTGTAGGCTGCGGCAACAAGATGATGGCGATAGTGGACGCGGACAGCGGCAAGGTGCTGGCGACTCCGGCGATCGGCGACGGTGTGGATGCAACGACTTTCGACCCCGAAACCGGTCTGGCGTTCGCTTCCTGTGGCGCGGATGGAGTGCTCACTGTCGTCAAAGAGGAAGCGCCCGGAAAATTTACTGCTGAGAACGTTCCGACCCAGAAGGGCGCGCGCACGCTGGCGCTGGACGCGAAGACGCACAATGTGTTCGTGGTGACAGCGCAGTTCGGACCCCGGCCCGACCCCACGACGGACAATCCGCATCCGCGGCCTCCGATGGTGCCGGACACCTTTGTGGTGCTGGTTGTGGGGAAATAAAGTACAGAGGTCAGGCGCATTTTTTGTTTCGGGGAGAGGCCTGTCTGTATTCTGCTTCCGATCGTGAGGGGCGAGCGGGCCTTCACAAAATGACGGATTCCCGCTAGGATATCGCCACTCCGGTCGGCCGTACGACCGTTCGGTTGGAAGTTGGACGCTGCGATTTTTTGGAAAATGGTTGAACGGCCGAGGGCCAGATGACATGACGATTCCTGAAGAGAGGTTCTACCACGCGGAGGTGACCAGGCGCGTCGACTTCGCACCTGACTTGTGGATGTTCCGCATCCGCAGTGGGGGCGAGTTTCATTTTGTCCCGGGGCAGTATGCGACGCTGGGAGTGGAGGCGAATGGGAAGCGCGTCGAGCGGCCGTATTCGATTGCCTCGGCGCCTTTTGAAGATGAGATTGAATTCTTCTTTGAGTTGGTGCCCGAAGGCGCCTTGACTCCGCTGCTGCACAAGTTACAGCCTGGCGACAAGTTGCTGATGCGGAAAGTTCCGAAGGGAAAATTTTCGCTCGACCTGCAGAGCGAACGCACGAATCATCTGCTGATCTCCACGGTGACGGGCGTGGCGCCGTTCGTGAGCTATGTGCGCACGCTTTCCAAAGATTGGAAGGAAGGGCGATTTGACGGAAGCCACAAGCTGTATCTGCTAAATGGCGCGAGCCGTCCGTGGGAGTTCGGATATCTCAATGAACTGAACCAGTTCGATAAAGAATTGCCGTGGTTCAAGTATGTACCAACCGTCAGCCGTCCGTGGGACCACGCGGACTGGCCGGGAGAGATTGGGCGGGCGGACGACATTCTGCGCAAGTATGCGGATCATTGGGAACTGGATGCGAGCAATACACTGGCTTATTTGTGCGGGCATCCGGACATGATCGAGCACAGCAAAGCGATTTTGAAGCGGCGCGGATTCACTGACAAGGGCGCGGTGAAGGAAGAGGTTTACTGGATACCGCCGCACAAGTAGCTTCGAGCTGGGAGTTCCGAGTTCAGAGTTACGAGCGAAAACGCAGGTCGAACTTCGGCAGTGATTTGTCTTCAGTGATCTCCGGTTTCCGCGGGGGCGAAGAATACTAGCACTGCCAGTTCCTCGATGATGTCATAGAAGTGGTGCTCCACGTCGGCGGCGACGAAGAGCACACTGCCGGCGGAAATTGCCTGGTCCTGGTCTCCGGCTTTGAAGCGCGCCTTCCCACGCAAAACGTAGTACATCTCATCTTCATGATGGGGGCGCTGCAAATCGGTGGCCCCGGTGGCGAGGACGTAGAGTCCAGCGCTCATAGAGGGCACGCGGAGAAACTCGCGGTAGAGCTTGCCGCTTTTGGTTCGTTGCTCGTTGATCCCACTGACCGTGCCGAACCAAGCCTTGCCGAACTCAGTTTTCATGCAAACCCAGCCTTCACGCGAGAATTCCTCCAAACAGAAGTTCAGTGAATTGCGGAATCAGGTTGGTCGATTGCAGTTCGCCTTCCGGCTTATACCACTGGTAAATCCAGTTGATCATGCCGAGCAGGGCGAAGGCGGCGGCGCGCGGGCTGACGGCGCACTTGGTCTGGCGGGTGCTTTGCTCTTTGTTTTGAACTTTGTTTTGAACCTCGGCGATCACACCCTCGACGAAGTGAATGTATTCCTTCTTGCGCTGGTTGATGCGTTTGCGCAGCGCGGGCGGCAGAGGATGGTTCTCGTGCAGCATGACGGTGATCTCGCGGTCGCGCGGGCTGAGGACGACTTCCATATGGCGGCGAATCAGGGAGCGCAGGCGCTCTTCGGGATCGGCGATGGCGCGCACCGGAGCCAGGACGCGCTCCTCGGTGATCTCCATGGCGTGGTTCATGATTTCGAACAGGATTTCGTCCTTGCTTTGAAAGTGGTGGTACAGGCCTCCCTTGCTGAGTTTGAGCGCGGCGGCGACGTCGTTCATCGAGGTCGCATCGTAGCCGCGCTGCTGGAACAGGCGGGCAGCGGTGCGCAGAATCTCCTGCCGGGAATCAACCAGAGTCTCGCGGGGCATCGGGGGACATGGTAAATAGTTGCGGGGAAGAATGCCAACGGATCGCGGTCACTCCCCGAACTGCTGTATCTCGCCGAAGCGCTTCCAGCCTTCGTCATCGACCGGGCCCTCGGAATGGCTGCCCATGCGAAAACGATGACCGTCCGGATCCTGCACGTTCATTTCACGGATGCCCCATGGCATATTTGTGGGCGGCTGGCGAATGATCGCGCCGCTTTTTTTGTACTCTTCGTGCAGCGCATCCACATCCTCCACGAAAACGCTGATCCAGGTGCCGGGCTGCCCCTGCCCTCCTTCACAAAAGAAAATCTCGATCTTGCCTCGAGTGACGCAACCGAAGGTTGGCGGATCGCCCCAATCCCATTTCTTCTTGAAGCCCAGCTGGTCGACGTAATAGTTCATCGACGCGGCGAAATTCTTGACATTCAAAATCGGGATCAGGCATTCAAATTCGTTCATCAGGTCCTCCCCTTCCGCGACTTCACAGCTCAGTCTTTCATCACTTCATGGCATTCCGTTCGGACGGCCGTCATTTTCTCCGGAGCCGGCATCGTGAATTTCTCGCCCGGGCGTGAGGACATGGCTCGCAGGCATTGCTCAAACGCAGGCTTGCTGAAGAAAAACAAAATCATCGCCGGCTCGCTGGAAGCGTTTTCGACTCCGATCCAGTTTCCGTGGGGTATGAAAACCGTGGCGCCCGTTCCAGCGTCATACTGGCGGCCGGCCAACGTGACTCGCACCGCGCCCTTATGGACAAATATGACTTCATCTTCATGCAGATGCTTGTGGGTCGGAATCCTGTTCCCCGGCGGCATCTCTTCCGTCCCGACGACCAGCGCCTCCGACCCAGTCGTGGCGGGATCGACCTTGAAGATAAGAGGCTTGTCACCGAGGAGCATCCAGCGATCACCTTCGTCCGCCTGAAAGACGGTCGGAGTCGGTTGCTTCGCGGCCGACGTTGAACTCGCACTTGGCCCGCCGACTGCGGCTGCTTTCGGCGCAGGCATGGCCTGAGCAGATAACAGCCCAGTCGCGAGAAGAAGTAAGGAAGTGAGACGAACGTTAATTGTCATATCCCCTCCGTGGCTGGAATACGATTCTACCCGCATCACACAATGCAACTTGACAGGGAGTGCGGTCAAAGGTAACATTTTCACATACCGACCGACCGGTCGGTAGCGCAATATGGGATTAGCTTTCCCCTACAAGCAAGGGCTTCTTTCCTCCCCTTGTGATACGAGAGGAGCACTCGGTGGTTACTATTTTTTATGAACGCGACGCCAAGCCTGAGGCGCTGAAGGGCAAGACGATCGCCATCATCGGTTACGGCAGCCAAGGACACGCGCAGGCGCAGAATCTTCGCGACAGCGGACACAAAGTGATCGTCGGGCTCGACCCCAACCGGCCGAGCGCGCAGCAGGCGCGGGCCGACGGCATGGTCGTGGTGGCGCCGGATGAGGCCGCCAAGCGCGCCGACTGGATCCACTTACTCACGCCGGATGAGACGCAGGGCGAACTCTACGAAAAGCGCATTCAGCCGTATCTGCATCCCGGCAAAGTCCTCGGGGTATCGCATGGCTTCAGCATTCACTTTAAGACCATCGTTCCGCCCACGGA
>JBEKWZ010000326.1:0-4990 GCA_049512555.1 Candidatus Sulfotelmatobacter sp.
TCTCGTACGCCTATCAGGGGTCACCGGTGAGTTCGTACGTTGACCTGGGTCTGGCCTCCTACGGCGAACCTTTGGAGTCCACGTATCTCTTTGGCCGCGGTGAATGGTCGAACATAACGGGCACAGAGGGCAACCTCACGCTCGGAAACCCGACTTTCCGACGGACGCCGTGGTATTACCAGTCCGACATCAACCTTAATCATGAAATTAAGGTCAACAAGAACAACGAGCACCAACTCCTCACGTTCACTGCAACCATACCCAACTTGTTCAACGAAAGGGCCGTCACTGCGTATTATGGAGGGTTTAACTCCATTTATTACGACAATACGCAACTGCAGCCCAATGGGGTCAACTTTGGCAGCGGTGCGAATCTGTATGGCGCGCTCGAGGGCGGGTATAGCCCTCAGCAGTGGGTCAATGGAGGCACTGGAACCTACGGGACAGCTACAGCGATAAACCCGAGTTCATGGTACGGTCAGAATTTCCGGTACCAGTTCGGGCGCAGCATGCGTTTCGGTGCGACGTTCACCTTCTAACCTTGCATCACTTTGCATCTGAAGGGAGCCGATATTTCGGCTCCCTTCTTTTTTCCCTACAAAGAATCAGCCCCACGCCTAGGCGTGGGGCTTTTCTCTACCGCGGCAACTTTGCTGGCTACTTCCCGAAGATCACGTAGTGATAGCTCGTGGCCATGAAGAACAGCAACGGGACAGATAAAAAGAAATTCGTGCGCGAGGCCAGGAAGGCCTGACGGGCGAGAATCGCCGCGTTGGCGGGAGGCGTGCCGGCCAGCGTGCCGCGGATGATTTTCTTGTTGCTGGGCCAGATGATGCCCCAGACGTTGAACAGCATCACGATGCCGAAGCCGCCGCCCACGCCGATAGAGAGCACGTGGTTGTCGTCCCGGCCGACGGGTGTGTAATTCACGAACAGCCAAGCCGCAGCTACGCAGAGGATGGCGGTGATCGCGCCCAGAACATATCCGCTGGGCGTCACCTTCTTAATCACCATGAACAGGATGAACCAGACCGCGATCCAGAGCAGCAGGAAGAATCCGATCGTTGCTAGCCCGCTTCCGCCCTCGCGTTGGGCGTCGGGTCCAACGTAGAACTGGCCCCAATACCAGAATCCTAAGAACACCGTGACCAGTGCGCTCCAGCGAAACCAGTTCAGGGCGGGCAGGGTGAGGTACTGGAAAATTTTGGGTTTCATGGTGGCGTCCACCTGCTTCATGAAAGGGACGTTGACCAGGTTGAAGAAATACAGCAGGCCGACCCAGGTGATGCCGGCGATGATGTGGAACCAGCGCAGAATGAGCTGAGCGGCTTCCGCGCCAGTGTGGGTGGGCATAACCAGAAATACTGCCGATGCGAACAAATGATGCATTTAGGATTCCTCCGGGGTTTGCAAAGTCGTGGAAAGTCTGCACTTTGCTGCGGGCGGTGTCAACCCTGCGGCGGGGCCCTTGCCAAGTTCCAGTTGAAAAGCGGCGAAGATCGCCGTATCGTACTCACATTGATCCGCCGCGAGCACGGCCCGAAACTGAGGCGTGCCGCTGGCGGGGTTGTCCCCCCTTGTTTCCGCGGGCAGCGGGAAGGCCCTCGGGAACATGCTGTTGCATTGAACTGGCTCATGGGCGCCGTGGGCTGGTGGTGGCACGTTCGCAGTCTAAAAATTTAGGAGATCGGCTATGGATAGCAATAAGCCGGCACAGAACATCCAGGATTCCTTCCTCAACACGGCCCGCAAGGAGAGACTCAGCATCACGATTTACCTGCTGAGTGGCGTGAAGCTAACGGGCCGCATCCGCTCTTTCGACAAGTACTCCGTGGTGCTGGAGGCGAACGGTCAGGAGCAACTCATCTTCAAGCACGCCATCTCCACCGTGGTGATGGGGAGAGTGGCGGCGACGCACGTCTCCCACGTGCCCCATCCGGAGAAGGCAGTGGCCGCCGGGACGTCTGTGGTGCCGGCGGCAGCGGCGAGCGCTTCGGGCACTGAAGGATAAGGATAACGACAAGGCGTTTTCGGCTTGCAACGTTCTCAGCTCAAGAAATCTCGCGGCGCGGCGCGTGCGGGCAGTCGTGTGCCTCTGGGCACGAAGACTGTCCGCGAGGAACCGCAGCGCGAGCGGGCATTTCTGGTGGGGCTTGACGTAAGGACGCGCGGCCGAAGCGGCGCGAAGGGAACGGTCACCGCGCAGGCCTCGGCGGCGCGCGATGCCGCCGCAATGCAGCCAGCGGGCGTTGCGGTTAAGTCGAATGGCAAGCCCAGCATTCCAGAGTTCGATGCCGAGGAGTCGCTGGCCGAGCTTCGCGCTCTGGCAGAGAGCGCCGGGGCGAAAGTTGTCGGCGAGGTTCTGCAGCGGCGCGACCGGCCCGATCCCGCGACTCTGATTGGCGCCGGTAAGCTCGAAGAAATTGCCGGCGCGGCCGCTTCGGTCGATGCCGACGTTCTTCTCTTCGATCACGACCTCAGCCCTTCGCAGCAGCGCAATATTGAAAAGATTATCCAGCGGCGCGTGATTGACCGTACGCAGCTCATCCTCGACATTTTTGCGCGGCATGCGCGCACACGGGAAGGCCAGCTGCAGGTCGAGCTTGCGCAATTGCAGTACATGCTGCCGCGGCTGGCCGGACACGGCGTCGAAATGTCGCAACTCGGCGGCGGCATCGGCACACGCGGTCCCGGTGAAACCAAACTGGAGACTGATCGCCGAAAGATAGCCCGGCGCGTGAGGAACGTAGAGGGTCAAATTGAAAATGTCCGCCGCATTCGCCGGCAGCAGCGGCAGCGGCGCGAGTCCGCGCCAGTCGCGACCATCGCGCTGGTGGGCTATACCAACGCCGGCAAGTCGACGCTGTTCAACGCGCTCACGCAAGCCAAGGTGCTGGAATCGGCGCGCATGTTTGCCACCTTGGATCCGACGATCCGCGGGGTGGAGCTGCCGTCGAAGCGCAAAGTTCTGATGTCCGACACGGTGGGATTCATTCGCAACCTGCCGCACACGCTGGTCTCAGCCTTCCGCGCCACTCTCGAAGAAGTGCAGCGCGCGTCGCTGATTCTGCAAGTGTCGGACGCGAGCAGCCGCCTTTCTGCCGAGCAGGACGCGCAGGTGGAGATTGTCCTGAAAGAGCTGGAAGCCGAGAAGAAGCCGCGACTGGGGGTGATGAACAAGATCGATCTGCTGGATGACGAAGTCGCGAAGAGCCTGCAGGCCGACGCCATGCGCGAGGGCTCGAACACAGTCTACGTCTCAGCGGCGGAAGGCACGGGCCTGGACAAGTTGCTCGAGCGAATCGACACGCTGATCAAAGAAGATGCCGTCAGCCGCGTGCAGCTGCGTGTGCCGCAAAAAGAAGGCAAGACGCTGGCCCTGCTGGAAGCGAAAGCGCGAATCTTTTCGCGGAAGTATAAGGGCGGCGCGGTCGAGTTGGAAGTGGAAGCGCCGGCGTCGGTAGTGAGAAGAGTGCGCGAGTGGATCGTCGCGTAAGCGGCAATTCACGAACGAGAACTCACGGGTTGGGAGCCTGCCGGCGGATTCTTCTGCTCAACAATGCTGCGCCAACTACGGCGAACATAGCGATCAGAACAATCCACGCCAGCAGGGTGATCATTCCTGCAATAGTGTTTATGATCTCAGCTACGCTCTCTTGTCCGAAGGCGGTTGAAGACATCACAATCGCGCCGACGGTAATAACGGCGATCGGAATGATCCACCGGCGCGTGGGTTTCGATTGCGCATATCGTTGATCGATCCAGCCGCCGACCAGCCACCACTGTAGGAAGATTCCCAGGACTAGAAGGCAGTCGGTAAGCATGACGCGGGTTTTCACGCGAACGTGATACTTCATCCCATTCGGTATCAGGCTTAATGCACTAAGCGCGCACTCGTCCACTGAAGAGCCGACCAGCAGCGCTACCGGAAAATCGGCGGTGAGGATCAGACGACCGGAAGACGGGAGTCGGTACTCATAGCAGGGGTCCCATGGCATTCGGGCGGCGGCGGGTTGGGGATGCGTTTTGTCGAAATCCTCGGCGGCCTGCGTTTGCGGAATAAACCGCCATCCCCCTGATTGCTGATAGACGGTAGGAGGAGCAGCAATCGCCAGATGGAGCAGCGGAAGGATGAGGGCGTAACGAATCTTCATCTGATGGCTATTAGACACCTTTACCTTGGCTGTCGATTAACGTCTGATGATCGGAAATCTAAAATGGGCCGGCAACCAAGAAACGGTGACATTCCTTGGCAACCGGCCCATTCGATCTGATAGGCGGTTGTGACGTGTTCAGCGCATCCCGAACCTAGAACGTAGCCGATCCCTGCCCGACCCATACTGGCGCCCCCGTGGGAGACGACAGTTGACCGTAGAAAGTTATCGCGGTAGCTTCCGGATTCAGCAGCGGCACGGTGACGGTCTGCTCGGTTGTTCCCGGGGAAAAGGTCACGGTCTGCGAGGTGGAAACGTAGTCCGTGCCCGCCACTGCGGTGCCATCGGCGGTGGCGAAATTCACCGACAGCGAGGTTGCGTTGGAGGGGTTCAGCGTCACGGTGAAGACCGCTGAGGACCCGCTGATCACCGCGTCGGTCACCGAGAACTGCTGCAACTTCGCGTGGTAGCGCCACCAGCCGAACAAGGCCGCCACAGCGCTCTGACAGTGCTGTTCGAAGTTGACGGAGAAATTTTGCAGTACCCCGCTGCTGTTGTAATCAGCTTGCAGCACCTGGAAGTTTCCCGTGATTGAGTCGCATCCCCGGCCGTCCCCATAAACGTCGAGCCCCGGCGTGCCCGGGGGCTGCAGTTCGAACATCTGCGCATTTTCGTAGTCGCCACGCCCCAGTCGGGCGACCGTCGGACCCTGGAAATAAGCCGTCCAGTCGTCACCATTGAGGAGGTACAGCGAGACCCAATTGTTCACGTTGGTTACGGTGAATGTCCCGTCAGACTGTGTGATGAGGTACTGCAATCCTCCGCCAATATAGTCC
>JBEKWZ010000327.1:0-4984 GCA_049512555.1 Candidatus Sulfotelmatobacter sp.
CATCGGGTGAAACCTGGCTCGGGGAGGTCTGATGAACACTATTGATGAAACCGGCGAGCGGATTAATTTGTCCCTGCATCACCCGGTTCGGATCGTGACAGGCGAGGCACATCTGCCCGTTGGAACTGTCGCGGATCAGAAAATTCTGGGCGATTCTGTCGATCGCCTGAATGTGCGGCGAGTGGCAGGTGGTGCATTCGATATTGCCGTTGACGAGTTTCACGGCGCCGGTGGGATCAGCCGTCTTGCCCTGCGACGCCAGCGACGCCACCAGGTTCGCTGCGTCTTTGATGGGCAGGACAAGACTGAACGGATGCGAGCCGGTGAGCGTGGTGCCGAATGAATCCGCGGCATTCATCGATCCGACCACGGGCAGAGGCCCGTATGCCGCCGATTGTCCCACCGCGACCGTACCGTCATGACAACTTAAACACAGACTGCTGGTTCTCCCCAGAGTGGGTTGCGTGGCCTGAGAGTTGTCGGTCGTGCTGGTATACGGCACATACGAACTCGTCGACAGCTTCTGGTTCCACAGCGGGGTGATGCCGCCGATTCCGCTGTGCGGAGCGTGGCAGAACGTGCAGCCCAGACCGCCCTGCGAGTAGACCGACGCGCCGCTCGAGAGCGACAGGTTGTGCATGCCCAGCACATCGGCTGTAGGCGGCGGCATCTGGGCGACGACGAAACTCTGGGTTAGCAGAAATTGCGCTAGCAGGAACGCGCAGGCCGTTGACAGGAGATTCTTCACGGTTGTTTCCTCGCGTCAGCTGCAGCCGCGACCCCGTAGTAATGAAATATCTCCACACGCCGGTTGAAGGAATCGACCACGTAGATGCGATCGTGCGCGTCGATCTGCAACCCGGCGGGCAATTGAAATTGTCCCGCTCCGGTTCCCTTGCCCCCGAAGTAATAGAGCAACTGCCCCTGCTCGTCGAAGACCTGCACGATGCCCCACTCTCCGTCGGCAATGTAGAGATGGCCTTCGGAATCGAATCCGATTCCTTTCGGCCGAAAAATCCATCCCGCGCCATCGCCGATTTTTCCGATGGTGTAGCGGAATGTGCCGGCGCGGTCAAACACCTGCACCCGGAAATTCATGGAGTCGACCACCGCCAGATCTGTTCCATGCAACCGCAACTCGGTGGGATAGTTGAACTCGCCCTCGGCCGTGCCCGTCTTTCCGATGGTCTGCAGCACGCTGCCTTGCATGTCCATGACGAAAATCTTGTTGCGCAGCGTGTCGGTCACGTAAATGCGCTGGGCCGCGGAATCGACCGCGATTCCCGTGGGACGCTTGAAATATCCCTCGCCGCCCTTCAGACTGCCAATCACGCGACGATATTTGCCGCTTGGGTCAAAGACGAAAATCTTCCCCGCCTGCGAGTCGGTCACATAAATATTGTCCTGCGCGTCCACCGCCACGCATTGCGGCGTGAACATAGGATCTTTTCCTACATCCCGACGCGAGAGGAACTTATACTTCTGCTGCTCGAAATCGAAAATGTGCACGCCCCCGGCCGCCAGGTCGGTGACCAGGATGCGCCCGCGCGAATCGGTGACCACGCTGTAGGGTCCGACCAGGTAATGGAAGTCGGGCTGGCCGGCAATCACGTCGACCACCCGGGTCCAGAAACTGCGCTTGGGATTGACTTCGCGCTCCAGGCTGAAGCTGCGTTCGAAGGAAAGTTTCCGTCCGCCGTCCATCAGCAGATCAGGAGCCGCCGGCTGCAACTTTTCCTTGTGGCTCTTCGCGGTGCCCGCCTGGGCCGGCAACACGGCCAACGCGAGCGCCAGTAAAGGCGCCAATCCGGCAACGATCCGGCCCTTGTGCCACACTGACCCGCTTCGCTGCCCTAGAAGAAGTCGAACCATCGGGTTATTCCCGCAAAGTACGATGTGGTATTGGCCGGCGCACCTACCGCGCTGATGCCCTGCGTGAAGCGTGTGTAGCCGGCTTGCAGACCGATCCTTCGTAGATGGTACTGCATCTGGGCGTTGAAGATTTCCGTATTGTTGTGCGAGATAGTCGGTCCCAGGGTATTACTAATGGCTCGGCTGAAGCTGCCCGCAATGACCAGCCGCCGGACCAGGTTCGCCGAGATTCCCCCACCGTAGCTCGTTCCGCCGAAAGTAATAAAGTCGCTCACCCCCGGCGTTGCCGTAACCGGCACGAATCCACCCGAACCCAGGAGTGATATCCCGGTCGACTGCGTGTAGTCGCCCGTGACCGTAAACTTACGCGATCCTAAGGCCGTCGAATAAGCCTCACTGCTGCTGTTGGTGCCCTGGTAGTTCGTCAGCCCGCTGTGGTTGCCGTTGAAGGCCGCCGTCCAGTTCAGCCCGGCGGGCAACCGGCGGCGTATGTTCGCGCTGTAGTTGTAGTACGAGGTCGTGTAAGTCACCAGCAGCGATTGCACGTTTTGCGCATAACTGAATACGCCCGACGTTTGCCAGCCCGCAAAACGGTGGAAGAAATTCACGTTCCCGATGAAGCCCAGCGCATTCGTGCCCTGGCCATTGCTGCTGTCGATCACCGAACCGGAGAAAGTGAACATGTCGAAGATCCGCTTCCCGTAGGTCACCGTGCCACTCAGGTACGACCCGGTATAAGTCTTTCCAAAATATTCCTGGTTGTAATACGTGGCTTGCGACGACGCCGACAAATTGTTGGTCAACTGGTAGGTGGCGCCTCCGCCGATAGTGGAGGAATGCGCGCCCGATCCCAGGTCAATTCCCGGCACTACGGTCCCGTTGCTGCTCAAGCTCTGGGCCAGGAACCCGTTCAAGTTGCTGGTGTAATTCTCGGTGACGTTCAGTGAAAGTCTTTGCGTGGGGTGAAAGCTGGCGCCCGAGTTGACAATGTCGTCGGTATAGTTCGACACGTTGGAACTCAGCCCCGTGCTCGAGAAATAATTGCTCTGGGCGGACGACCGGTCGTAATTCGCAAAAAACTGGCCATGGAGCGGCAGGGCGTGCTGCGCGCCGGCTCCGACGCTATTTCCCACCGAATCCTGCACCGAATCCGTCGTTCCTGCCAGGAACTCGGGGTACTTCGAGTTCAGACTATTGCGGTCGTAGAAGCTGTTCAGACGGAACCCCGCGATCTCGTAGCCCGAGCGGATGTTAAACAGGCGCGTGTCCGACTGCGTTTTCTCGCTGGTGCCATAGATCGTGCCGCTTCCATCGCCCTGCGAATACCCCACCGAGAGTGTCGGCAAGTCAGGAATCAATTCGCTCCAGTTCACCGCGAATCCGTTGCCTTGTCCAACCGTGGTGAAGGTGGGCTGCCCAGCCACCCCAAAAGTCCCGCTGGTGTTGCGGTTGTAGTTATAGGCCACTGATCCCGGAAAATGGCTGCCGGTGAAGAAGTTCGCCGTCCCGATGACTCCGCTCGCACCGGTCAGGGATTGATAGCTGGAGTCGTCTCGCGACTGGTTGTAGTAAGGCTGGGCGGTGAAGGAAATGAAGTTTGGGTTGTAGTAGTAGCCGGAGAGCTTGCCGTCGATGCCCCCCGTCAATCCGTGATCGGAGGAAATGTCGTTGCCATAATCGCCGCTGTAACCGAAGCTGAACAAGCCCCCGGCGGTCAGTTTGGTGTTTTCGCCGATGCGAAGTTCCGGCGTCTGGGACTGCGGCTGCTGGGCATAAACGAACTGCGCCACCACCAGCACCGCGAGCCCGAGGATGCCATTCCTGCCCTTCATTTCGCCGCTACCCTTCTGGCCAGAGGCTCAGAAAACCCGCTTCCGATTACTGCTTGAAGAAGCATAACGGCTGCCAAACCAGCGGCTGGTTAAGACTTTCCAATCTGTTGAAAGCAATACAGTTGCCTCTTCGGTTGGAGGGTGCGTTTGGCCCGGGATTCGCGCCGGTGCGGCATATCACCCGGCGTGCGAGTTGAAACCCACATCCACCGAAAAAAACGGCATCCTGAGCAAAGCGAAGGACCTAGGCAATTGGCTGAGGATTGCATAGGTCCTTCGCGTTGTTCAGGATGACAAAAACTGATCAGACTTCTTCGATCTTCGCCTTGGCCCGTAATTGCTTCGCCAGGCCGGAGCGCAGTTTTTCGTACTTGCTCTTCTGCAAGTTCGTCTTCAGATCGTTCTTCACCTCGGCGAACGGGCGTTTTCGCGCGGGAGAAAAGGCCGTGGCCCGCACGATCGTGAATGCGGTTTCAATCTGAATGAGTCCGCTCACTCCACCGGGTCCAGCGGCGCGCAGGGCTTTGACCACCTGCGGCGGCAGCTTATCGGCCGTCACCACCTTGTGGTCGCCCATGTTCACCCGGAAATCGTCTTCGGAGACCTTCTCGGCCAACAGTCCAAACTCCTCATAATTCTTGGCCGCTTTCGCCTGCACCAAGGCCGCTTCCGCGCGTTTCCTGGCGTCTTTTTCCTGGTCCGGCGTCGCCTTCAGCGGAGGAACAATGGAGATGCTCTGGAAACCAAAAGACTCCGGCTGCTGGAATTGCGCCGGATTCTTGGCGTAGTACGCTTGCAGCTCGGTCAGCGATACTGCCGACTTATCTTCCACGTCGGTTTTCAGAACCTGCTCGATGAGCAACGAGCGCTTCATCCCCTGGCGTAATTTCTCTTCGGAACCCTGCATCTCGGTCTGCAGGTATTGCTGGTACTGGTCGGGACTCTTGAATTGGCCACGAAAATCGGCCGCGGCATGATTGAGCTTCTCCGGTGAAACCGTCAGCTTGCGCCGCATCGCTTCCTGGTACACCAGCTCCTCGAAAATAATCATCTCCAGCGCGCCTTGCCGGATCTCCGCTTCCTGCGCCTTGGGAAAGCCGTTGTGCTGTTGCGCGTAGGGGAAGATGGTGTACATCTCGCGCAGCAGGTCGCGATCGGTCAGCACTGCGCCGTTTACGCGGGCCACCGGCTTGTCGCTTACCTGCAAAGGCGAAGTTTGGGCGGAGGCCGTGCCGGTCAGGTCGGTCGGCGTGTGTGAGGCCAGTTGCGCCGATGCCGCT
>JBEKWZ010000328.1:0-4975 GCA_049512555.1 Candidatus Sulfotelmatobacter sp.
ACTCTAACGATCTCGACTAGCGAATGATTGTCACGAACCCTTGCGTGTGGGCTCGACATCACAAGCGGCATGAGTTCGAATAACGTGCAGACGCCAACTGATTGGTTTTCCTTGCAGCGGGGCAGATCTCTTATTGAGTGGATTGTATGACACTGACTTTGCTTGTTATTGCCATTGCGATCATCTGCGCCATCGTCGTCACGCGAAGCGTAGCAAAAGCCAAAGTGAATTAGATCGGCACAGCATTTCCGTTGAGCAACTGCAGTCGATGATGGTGTCTGGCCAAGAGGTTCTTCTCTTTGATGTTCGTCAGCCCCTCGATCTCCTGGCCTATCCGGAGCTCATCTCGGGCGCGAAGAGGATTCCGCCAGAAGAAGTGCTGAAAACACCCTCACTGCTTCCTCGAGATGAAGACATCGTTGTTTACTGTACGTGTCCGGTTATAAGATGAGCCGGTCAGTTTTGCGTCGCGCGCTGGCGCTCGGGTTTACCCGAATCAAGTTCCTCACAGGAGGATTGGCAGCTTGGAAAACGAAGGGCTATCCTGTGGAACCCTATCGAGAATCCTTTCGGCTTTCGATTCCAACCGAGGCTCGGCCAGCAGGATAAAGATTTGTGTGGTTGTCCCTGGATCCAGCGTCTTTGACCGTTCCTACCTGCATGCTTCGCGGTCAAAAGACCTCCCGCTCATGCCGTGGACACTACCCGATCCCCAAACTCATCGGCCACGGATGCGGCAGCAGCAAGAACATCAACAACGCCCCGACAAGCGCCATATTCTTTGTGAAATTGATCCTGTCGATCTGCTTCATTTGCGCGTCGTCTACCTTCCAGTAGGCGTGCATTTGGAACGACACGCCTAGCAGGAAGATGATCAGCAGAATGATCCCGACCACAGGATAGACGCCCAGCAACATGCTGAGACCACCCAGCAGCAGGATGACCCCGGTTCCTGCCACTGCAACCTTGGGAGACGGTGTTCCCCTCGCCTTCGCGTACTCGCTGATGTAATTCAGGTTCTTGAAGTGGTTGAAACTTCCCACCAACCAAAACGTAGCAAAGATAATCCTTCCGATCAGAAAAGCGATGTTCATCTCGCCTCCTTCCTTTCGCTTGACTCTGGACCGCACTCCAGATTGTATGATTCTGTCATGGCGACCAACCACCCAGCAGTAGGTTCCATGCATCTTGGAATATTCGTCCTTGCACGCCGCCTATCCGGCATCCGCCTCGCGCGGCGCAATAGCATCGCGCGAAAGTCGGGTTGAGGTTCAGCGGTAGAAGAATTGGTTTATACGGCCACGATGCCGCCATCGACCGGCAGATCAATTCCTGTAATGTAGCTGCTCTCGTCCGAAGCCAGGAACACCGCTGCGGAAGCAATCTCCTCCGGCTTCCCGATGCGCCCCATCGGAACCATCGCCTTGAAGCGTTCTTTCATGGCATCCGTGTTCTCGCCAAATTGACCTTTGAGAATAGGTGTCTCGACGGGGCCGGGGCTGATCATATTCGCGCGGATCCCTTTGCCTGCTAAGTCCGCCGTCCAAGTGCGCACAAACGAGCGCAGAGCCGCCTTGGTAGCTCCGTAGGTCGGGTAGATCGGGATGCCTTTCTGCCAGATCCCAGAGCCGGTCAGAATGATCGATCCGCCATCTTTCATCAGGGGCAGAGCCTTCTGCACCGCGAAGAAGACCCCGCGCGCGTTGATGTCGAAAGTCTTGTCGTAGTCCTCCGCGCTCACGGCTGCTGTTGGTTTCGGCTCCGCGATGCCTGCGTTGGCAAATAGCACATCGAGTTTTCCTTTCTTTGTTTCTACTTCCTTGTACAGATGGTCCAGGTCGTCGAGATTGGAAACGTCTCCTCGAACGGCAGCCACATTGCTTCCGATTTCGGCCACGGCCTTATCCAGCTCCGGCTGCCGGCGGCCTGTAATGAAGACGTAGGCTCCCTCTTTCACAAAGCGCTTGGCGGTGGCAAGTCCGATACCACTGCTGCCGCCGGTGATGACCGCGATTTTCCCCTGTAATGCGGGCATGATTTGATCTCCCTTCCCGATTCGAAGTGTCCGAACTTCTGGACCTTTCGTTTCAGATGTGCACTATGAGAAAAGGTTGCAGATTTTTCAACCTTTCGTTCCAGAAGTGCGTCAAAATAGTGTATGAACACTTCGACGGCAGTGGATGTGAGGATGGGGCGTCCTCGCGGGTTCGATGAAGACGCAGCGCTCGAAGCTGCGATGCGGGTCTTCTGGGAAAAGAGCTATGAAGGCGCGACCGTCGCCGATCTGACCGAAGCCATGGGAATCAACCGTTCCAGCATGTACGCGGCTTTTGGCGACAAGGAATCGATCTTCCGCAGGGTCATGGAGCGCTACCGCCAGGGACGGATGACCTATATCAGGCAGGCTCTCGCTCAGCCCTCGCTGCGGGAAGTCGTAGCGGGGCTGATCCATGGAACTGCAGAGTTTTTGTCGTCCCCCGACAATCCTCGGGGCTGCCTTCTAATCCAAGGGGCACTGGCATGTGGCACAGAGGCAGAACATGTAAAGCTTGCGATGATCGACTGGAGAAAAAGCGGTGAAACGGCTTTGAAGAGGCGTCTGCAACGCGCGCAGTGTGAAGGCGAACTCCCCGCAGAAATCCAGGCTGCAGACTTTGCCCGTTATCTGTCTTCGGTAATGGCAGGCCTTGGCGTTCAAGCCGCGAACGGGGCAACGAGGACAGAGTTGCGGCGCGTCGCTGAAATCGCCTTGCGCTGTATTGAAACCGGTCTTCGGGGTTCGGCAGGCGGCTAGGTCTGCAGCGAGGTTGGCCCGATTGGAATTCGCGTCCTGGGGCCATTCGCTTCTCCTCACGAGTGATGTCTACCGCGCAATGCGCCAGCGCCCGCCCCCTACAGGCACCCAGATCAGTGTTTTCGACGGCGTCCCCGCGCGTGGTGATACAGAACAGCCGCTCGTAGAACACTCGTGTGTACCGAACGGAGTCCCCGACACTCCGGCCAGACGGAATTGAAGGCTAACCTCCTGACAATTCATCCACAAATCCGGTTGATGTCGCGATTCTCAAGGACAGGTTTCGGAAAACCTCGCGTCGTCACGCTCAGCACGGCGCGACCTAAGCATTCAGTCGTTGTAACGCGGTGCTCGCATTGCATTCTTGAGAGAGGTGAGCAATTCCCCAGAGGCTCGGAAGTGTGCTTGTGGAGATGGTGCAACAGGCTCGCTCGTGGACCGAATGAGCGCTAAATTTGGCACACAAGTCGCGCACTGGAGTGCCGAAAAAGCCAGCGGAACCGCACTTTTCGACTGATTGGCAGTCAGTCGACTTGGCTGGCACGAATCAACCTTCCTGCACCTCAAGAAGACATCGCACACGAGAGGCACACCAGTGACCACGAAAAGCCGTACATTGCGGGCCTTTCCCGCTCACCGACAGTCAGCCAACCCTGTTGCGGCTTCTTGCCCAAGAAAGGGTGCGTGTGCGTCTCTTTTCCTCGGTTGCCTTAGGACTTGCTTACTCCATGCCGTAAACGCAAAATGATCTTGGAAGATGTCGAAAAGAATCGATTTCGCCAAACAACGTAGGGATCAAGGGCGTTCCCTAACCAGCGCCGTCCGCGAGATTAAGGCGATAATGGAGCCAATAGCCCATCAATCTGGCATCGATCTTCGAGCAATCCTGGGTGAAGCGGCAGCACGAAAAGAGAAAGAGAAACAGCTATTAACCGAACGCCTGCAAGAATCCGTTGTACCTTTGTTTATTTATCGGGCTGGGCAGCCCGACAGAGTTGGTTCTTGCGTCCTCGTGCGCTTGGATTCGGAGTTCTATGCGTTCACGGCAGCGCATGTGATTCGAGACTCCGGCTCCGCAAAGCTCTTTGCTCCCTCTGAAGGGAGGGGCGGGAAGTTGCAACCGTTACCGCCGTATACGGCGCACCTGAAATCATCCCGTGGTAATAACGATCTCGACGCCGGCGTGCTGTCCCTGCCAGTACGTCGATTAGGAGCCTTCCAGCACCATGTTTTCTTGTCTGACGCAGACATCGATCAAGACGATCTACCCGACGACCAAGATGATCTTCGCTCTTTCTATTTCGTTCTCGGCTACTCTGGATCGAGGACACAAGTGAAGGTCTCCAGGGCCGAGCGGCGAATTCACCAACAGTCGTTTCGTTGCTCAACACAGCCGATAGATGCTGCCGAATATCTTCAGGAGGGGATGGCAAAGTCAGATCACATTCTTCTCGACTTTGACCACAAGGAGATACACGTTGAAGGGAGGCGTGCATCCCCTCCTAAACTCCAGGGCGTCAGTGGCGGGGGAATATTTCTGATCTTCCGAAAAGTAACGCGAGGGCCACTCGTCGCAATCGCAACTGAGAATAGGCGTCGGTCGCGTCTCATCGTAGGCACTCGAATCAAGCACTTTCTCGCAATCGTTCGTGCCCTGAAGACCACAGGTCCCTCTGGAAGCTTTTGAGTCAGTCGGACCAATGGGCTTACTCCTGAAGTGGCTGTACTGTTGTCTGGACGACTTCGTCGCCTTTCATGCCAAGTCTGCGATAAGGTTCTCGGTCAGTTCCTTATATGCGTCAACATGCTCGTGGAGATTTGGGGCCGCGCCATGCTGGACATACTTCACAGCCGCATCGAAGGGCTGCCGGAGCGTCGGGTCAGTTTCAATGCACTCTTCCATCACGTCGGCGAAAGCTTTCTTCTCCGGTACCGACCCCTTATCCGCTTGTGCGAGTTGTTCTTGAACGATCAGCCAGCGAAGTGCGATAGAAAGATTCTCATGAGTACATGCGACAAACGGGCCAGCATCGGTGCCGCCGTCGCCCCATTGGCCAATTTCGGGCGGCAAGACCCGCCGCCGTTTTGCTCAGGTACACGGCCGATGTAGCTCCCCGTTCTGCCATTGCCTTAGTCAGCGTATCGGAGATGACTTTTCGGCCAACAGCGTTATACTCGTTT
>JBEKWZ010000329.1:0-4968 GCA_049512555.1 Candidatus Sulfotelmatobacter sp.
TGAAGCCAACATCACCGATGACTGGGACGAAGCCTCCATCCGCGCCCGTGCCGCCCAAGCCACCGAACAAGCCGTCGAAGACGCGCAGCCCGGCAAGACCGAAGAAGTCGAAGTCCCGCGCTCGAAAGTAAACATCCACGCCGTCGCCTTCCCCGACGACGAGCCAATTTTCGCCTTGCCTGCGCACAACGTAACCGCGCCCGCCACCGCCGCATCCGTCGGCACCGCCGCCCCGCACGTCGTGTTGAAAATTCGCCGCCGCAAGTTCAACCAGCAGCAATTCCGCCACGGAGAAATCGTCGTCACCCGCCGCCTCTTCCGCTCCGGCGACAGCGAATATCTTCTGAACGGCAAACTCTGCCGCCTGCGCGACATCCAGGAATTATTCATGGGCACCGGCCTCGGCCCCGAATCCTATGCGCTCATCGAGCAAGGACGCATCGGCCAGATTCTCAGCAGCCGCCCCACCGATCGCCGCGCGATTCTCGAAGAGGCCGCCGGCATCACGAAATTCAAAACCAAGAAGCGCCTCGCCGAAGCCCGCCTCGAGGATGCCAAGCTGAACCTGTCGCGCATCAACGACATCTTCGACGAAGTCACGCGCCAGATGAATTCGCTGAAGCGCCAGGCCTCCAAGGCCGAACGTTACGCCCGCCTGCGCGAAGAAATGCGTGCCAAGCTGCGCCTGGTGCTGGCGAGCAAGTTCGCCGCCATCGAGCAGGAGAGCGCAGAAATCGACTCCCAGCTCAATACGCTCGCCGAAGAAATGCGGCATCGCACCGATGCCGTGCAGCAATTCGAGGCCGAGCACGCCGAACGCACGCAGCGCGGCTACTCGATTGAAGCCGAACAACGCGAGAACCGCGAGCGCATCAGCCAGATCACGCTCGAAATCGATCGCGCCCACGCCCGCCGCCGCCACAACGAAGAGCGTTGTGCCGAATTGCTGGTGAGGAGCGCGTCGTCCGAAGCCGAGTTGGCGCAGGCCCGCCATCGCCTGACCGCGCTTGAAGCCGAGCGCGAATCCAATCGCCAGATTCTCGAATCCGCCGCCGCCGATCTCGCCGCCGCGCAGAGCGACCTCGCTCTCTGCCAACAGGACGCCGCGGCCGCGGCAGCAAGTCTGGCCGAAATCGAGCGCCAGCAGGAAGAATCGCGCGTCGCTATTTTCGACACCGTCTCCTCCGCCTCGCGCCTGCGCAATCAACTCGCCCAGGCCGAAGAGCGTCTCGCCGGAGCCGATCGCGAAGCCCGCCGCCTAGAAGCCGAAATCACCAACGCGAACACGCAGGTCGAAGCCTTCGGCGGACAGCGCGGCCAACTCGCCCTCGAATTTGAAAGCGTCACCCAGCGCGTCAGCGGCATCACCGAGGAGATCAGCCAGCTCCGTCGCCTGATCGAACAAAAAAAGTTGGAAGAGACGCGCTCCAAAACCAATCTCGACGTTCTCCGCGCGGAATACGCAACCGCCCTCGGCAAAAAAGGTTCACTCGAAGCCGTCATCGCTGAGCACGGATACTCCACCGAATCCGTCCGCCGCCTTTTTCAATCCGGCGTCATGCAATCCGGTCTCGCACCCGTCGGCGTGCTAGCCGACTTCCTAGAAGTCGAACCGCGCTACGAGCACGTGGTCGAAGATTTTCTCCGCGACGAACTCAACTACGTCGTCGTGAAATCCTGGGATGCTGCCGACGAAGGCCTGCGCATGCTGCGCACCGGAGTCGACGGCCGCGCCACCTTCCTCGTTCATCCAGAAGATTCGCAAGCCAAGTTTTCTTTCGTCTTAGACGAGGCCGCGCACTGCGCGCCGCCAGCAGCTCAGATCACGCCCCTCAAGCACACCATTCGCGTGCTGAACGGCTTCGGCAAATCGCTAGAAGTCATTCTGCCCAAACTACGTGACGGCTACATTGTTCCCGAGGCCGGCGTCGCGCGCGGCCTGGCCCTCGAAAATCCCGACGCATTTTTTCTCTCCCAGGCCGGCGAGTGCTTCCACAACGTCACCGTAACCGGAGGCAAGCAGCGCGCCGAAGGCCCGCTCTCGATGAAGCGCGAGCTGCGCGAAGTTCTGCGCCAGCTCGATGATCTCGAACGCGCCCTGCGCGATGAAGAAATGCGCGTGCTCACCCTGGGCCGCGAAATCAAGGATCTCACTTCCCTGCTCGATCGCCTCGACGGTGAAAAACGCGAAGCCGAACATCAGGCCATGACGTCCGGCCACATGCTGCACCAACTCGAGTCGGAGATGACTCGCGTCAGTGAACGCCTTGATGTCTCTCAACTCGAACTGCGCCGTCTCGCCGCCGAGCGCGCCGAGCAGGAAAGCATCGTTTGCGCCCGGCAGTCCGAAATCGCGGTCGTGGACGAACATCGCGCCCAACTCGAACAACAAATCGCGGTCGCCCAGGAATCTCTCACTGCGCTGCGCCAGCGCCGCGAAGAATCTGCCCAGACAACTTCTCAGCACGCGGCCCGCGTAGCCACGCTCGAAGAACGTCACCGCTCCGCCGCCGCCGTGTTGCAGCGCATCGAATCTCTCTTTTCCGAGATGGGCGAGCGCGTCCACGCCCTGGCCTCGCAAATCGAATCCGCCGCCGCCGAAAAACTGCAGCGCGAATCGGAAAACGAGCAACTCACCCAGCACGCCGCCGACCTCGAAGCCGAACGCAACGCCGCCCAAGCCCGCGAAGGCCTGCTGCAATTCGAAACCGAACAGCTCCGCGCCCGCCTCGCCGAAATCGACGACCTCCTGCGCGACAGCCGCCAGTTGCTCGATCAGGCCCGCGATCGCCGCGGCGAGCTCTCCGCCACCGCCGCCAAGCTCCAATCCGACGCGCAATACATGTCCGAAACCTGCCTGAACGAACTCAGCATCGAGCGCGCAGCTCTAATGGCGGACACCACTCTGACTCCGGTCACCGGCGACGAACTAGCCGCCGAGGACCAACTCTACCGCGACATGCGCGCCAAGCTCGAAGCCATGGGCCCGGTCAACATGATGGCACTCGAAGAATACAAAGAAACCGCCGAGCGCCACTCGTTCCTAGAAACTCAGCGCAAAGACTTAATCTCCTCCATCGAGAACACCACGGCCACGATCAAAGAAATCGATCAAATCTCGCGCCAAAAATTCGAAGAAGCTTTCGCCAAGATCAACGAGAACTTCCAGGCCACGTTCAAGAAACTGTTCGGGGGCGGCCACGCTTTCATGAAGCTGACCGACGAAGAAAACAGCGCCGAGAGCGGCATCGACGTCGTGGCCTCGCCTCCGGGCAAGCGCCTGCAGAGCGTGCTCCTGCTCTCGGGCGGCGAAAAAGCGCTCACTGCTCTGGCTTTACTGGTCGGAATTTTCCAGTACGCGCCCAGCCCGTTCTGCATCCTCGACGAAGTCGACGCCCCGCTCGATGAAGCCAACATCGGCCGCTTCACCGAACTCGTCAAGGAAATGAGCGTACAGACCCAGTTCGTGCTGATCACCCACAGCAAGAAAACCATGAGCATCGCCCCGGTCCTCTACGGCGTGACCATGCAGGAACCCGGAGTCTCGAAACTGGTCTCAGTGCGCTTTGGAGGTCAGTAGAGACTCCCTGTCGCATCTCGCAAAGGAAGGCCGTCGGCTGGCCTTCCTTCGCTTTCAGAATCGGCCTCAGTTATCCACTCCCTTCCTCAGCTTTTCCACAACCTCACCATGTTGTATGCCTTGTCCCGCGCGCGTTCCAGCCCAATCGCAGCCTGTCAACTTCTTTCCTGTAAACGGACTCCCCACCGTGCGCCGCCCCGTGATCAGAATCGTTGACATTTTTTTCCGACCAGCTAGAATACGGCTCGCTCCCTTGTAAAATTTCATCATGAGCCCCGAACTCCTCGACTCCGTTCTCTTACAAACTGATTTCCCCGACCTCCACCTTCACGCCAGCGGAAAAGTCCGCGACGTTTACTCCGTCGGTGACCAGCAGCTGCTTTTCATCGCCACCGACCGCATCTCCGCCTTCGACTACATCCTGGCCACCGGCATCCCCCACAAGGGACACGTGCTCAGCCAGATTTCCCTGTTCTGGTTCGATTATCTTGCCGAGATCGTTCCTAACCACCTCATCACCGCCGATGTCGCCCAATACCCGCCCGCCGTCCGCAAATACGCTGATCAGTTGCGCGGGCGCTCCATGCTGGTGCAGCGCGCTGAAATGTTCCCAGTCGAGTGCGTCGTCCGCGGCTACATCTCCGGCTCGGCGTGGAAGGAATACAAAAATACTGGCAAAGTTTCCGGCATCACGCTTCCTGCGGGCCTGAAGGAATCCGACGCCTTTCCCGAGCCCATCTTCACTCCTTCGACCAAAGCCACATCCGGACACGACGAGAACATTTCTTTCGACCAGATGTGCGCGATCGTCGGCGTCGAAACCGCCAGCCATCTGCGCGATCTCACGCTGCGGGTTTACAAAAAGGCCGCAGCCTATGCACTGCAGCGCGGCATTATCATTGCCGACACCAAGTTTGAATTCGGACGCACCGCCAAGGGCATCACTCTTGCCGATGAAGTCCTCACCCCCGATTCTTCCCGCTTCTGGCCCGCCGACAAGTACGCTCCAGGTCGGCCGCAGGATTCATACGACAAACAGTACGTTCGCGATTACCTCGAGCAGATTCACTGGAACAAGCAACCACCCGCCCCGGCTCTGCCGCCCGACGTGGCTCGCCGCACCAGCGACAAGTATCTCGAGGCGTATTTCCAACTGACCGGACGCAAGCTGGATGTGTAACTCGGTTTCTGATACGATCTCTGCCCGCGGGAGCGCGGTTTGACTTTTGTATGACCCTTGCGGACTGGATTATTTGTCTCTTAGTAGTTGTGAACGTCGTAACAGCCGCCATGCAGGGCTTCTTTTCCGAAGCCCTCACCTTGGCTGGTCTGGTCGTGGGCTACATCGTGGCTGCGTGGAAGTACCGCGGCCTGGCGGAGTGGCTGGA